>CAZISL010000030.1:0-6582 GCA_964541975.1 uncultured Chromatiaceae bacterium
CGATGACCACCGACTCGCCCAGCAGTCGCGCGCGGCCGGGCGTCGCGTCGGCCTGCGGCAGGCGCAAAGCGCTGTCGACGAGCTTGCGCAGGCCACCGAGATCCAGCGGCTTGGAGATGAAATCGAACGCGCCGAGCTTCAAGGCACGCACGGCTGTTTCGACATTGCCGTGTGCCGTGATGACCGCGACGGGCGTGTCCACGCCGTTGGCTTGCATCCATTCGACGAGTTCCAGCCCGTCGCCGTCGGGCAGGCGCATATCCGTCAGGCACAGGTCGTAGGAGTTCGCCTGCAGCAGCTCGCGGGCCGACGTCACGTCGCCGCAGGTCTGCGCTTCGACGCTCATCCTGTCCAGCGTCATCGCCAGCAGTTCGCAGATATCCGGTTCGTCGTCGACGACGAGGGCACGTGGTCGTCCGCTACTCATGACATGTTTTCCCAGCGCTTCGGATCGGCAAAAACGATTCTGAAAACGCTGCCGCCACCGCCATGCGGTTCGAAGATCAGCGCCGCACGGTTACATTCGCAAAGTTCGCGCGAGATGAAAAGACCGAGACCGGTGCCGCCGACGCGGCCGGTCGCGAACGGCTCGAACAACTGGTCGCGCATGCTCGCGGGAATCCCCGGCCCGCGGTCGGCGATTTCGAGGAACGGCCGGCGATTGCCCGGCAGTCGTCCATAGGTGATCTCGACATGATGCTCGGCATCCGTCGCGCCGCCGTATTTGACCGCGTTCTCGCACAGATTCCAGCAAATCTGGCGCAGATGGCTCGGATCCATGCGGACCTCCAGCGAGTCGGCCGAGCGGATCTGAAACGTGTTGGGGGGCAGTTCCAGTGTCGATGCGAACTCGTCGGCGAATTCGTCGATCCACGTGGACAGTGAAATCAGTTGCGGGTTCGTTGGTTCGCGTCGCGACAATTGCAATACGTTGTCGACGATCTCACTGACACGCTTGGAATTCTTGCTGATGATGTCGAGCAGGCGTTGCTCGTACTCGTCTACACCCGGCGATTCCTGCAACAGCTGACCGGCATGGCTCATGGCGCCGACGGGGTTGCGGATCTCATGCGCGATACTCGCGCTGAGCCGGCCGAGCGCGGCCAGTTTGGTCTGTTGCACCTTCTCGGCCAGCAGGCTCGCGTCTTCGAGGAAAATGAGCACGGGCCCGTCGCCGCCGCTGCGCTCCAGCGGCGCGATGTAGGCATCGATCTGCGTTGACCCATCCGCCGAGACGAAGTTCTCTGGTGCGCCGGAGACACCGCCGGCCCGTCTCCAGTTCAGGATGATCCGGTGCAGATCCGATGACAGCGAAAGCAGCGACTGACCGGTCTTGCGCGTGCTCGCGCCGAGGTGTTTGGCGGCAGACTGGTTGATCAGTCGAATGTTCCCGAATTCGTCGACGACGACGATGCTCTCGCGCAGATGTTGAATGATGTACTCATTGAGTTGCGCCATGTTCGCGAGATCGATACCGCGTTGGTGCGCGAGCGCCTCGCTTTCCTGCAGTCGTCTCGCCAGCGGATTGGCCGCCAGTGCGATCGTGAAGATGATTGCGCCGAGTACCCCGGCGGGAATGAACGCATTGGCGGGGCTCAGTCCCATCAGGTAGGACGCGAGTTGCTCGCCGAGTATCGCGAGTGCGCAGATGGCCGCGGCCAGGAAGGTTTGCTGGCTCCGCAGCGTCAGGCTGGCGGCGCCGACGAAGACGACGAGCAGGCTCCCGAGTCCGCTGGAGATACCGCCGCTTGCGTGGAGCATGATCGTGACGCAGACGATGTCGATGATCAGCTGCAGCGGCGCCAGCATGCGGTGGCTGTCCGCGGCGCGTGACTGGTAGATCAGCGTCATCCAGGCGAGGGCTGCATAGACGAACGCAGTGACGAAGAAGAGGTTCGGATGCCGTGTTCCGAGGATCGGGGGATCGGAATATAGGGCGGCCGTGATCAGAATGGCCGTCGCCACGATGGCGCGAAAGATACTCACCAGGCGTTGCAGACGACGAGAAGTATCGTTCGCGATCGGTCGGCTGAGTATCTCGAGCGAGGCCTTGAGTTGGCCCTGGATGGTTTGTTCGGCTGCTAGCGCCATTGCTTACACTGGCTGTCGTAGCTGGCGGTTCCGCCAGCACTGTAACACGTCAGGTCGCGTCGCGGTCCGCGAGCTGCAGCACGAGTCGGGTGTATTCGGGTACGCCCGCCATCGCGAACTGAGCTTCGCCGAAACTCTGCCACAGCGACAGCGCAGCGTGCGGCCGCTCCGTGTTCAGCAGTCCGAGCATGCCGGCCGTCAGCACATAGGCGCGTTGTTCCGGATCTCCGAGCGCCTGGTCTTCGGCGAGCAATACGTTGGCAGCAGCGGCCATGTCTGCCGCGTCACGCCGTGCGACCGCGAGATATAGATCGGTCCACGCCATGTCGGTTGGAGGCAGTTGCGCGCCGCAGTCGAGTCCCGTCACCTTGCGCACGAGTTTCTCTGCTTGCGGCGGATTCAGGTAGGGCAGCGTACCCGTTGCGACACGGAACCAGGCCGATTGCCATTCAATCGTCCGTGGTTCGTCGCATTGCTGCGCCGCCAGTTTCAGGTTCTGCATGGCGAAATACAGCAACAGGCTCGTGCGCGCATTGGCATATTGCGACGCATCGCCGTCGCCGGTGAGTTCGGTGTACACCGCGGCGGCGGTCTGTATCGCGCTGGTCCGCGGGAAGTCCGGTTGCGGCGCCAGCGCGGCGAAGTCGAGTTCCTCCTGCTGCACCATTTCCATTACGGGCAGCGGCGCGATGGCCCACTCGTGGAACAGGCGGGCCGTCTGTCCCTTGAATCGGGCCTTGCCGGCATTCAGGTCGAGGAATGGGTAGTAGTCGGAATTCGGTGGCACGCGATAGAAGCTGAACATCGCTTCGACGGATGCTTTGTCCGCGAGTTTGCGCACGAGGATGTCTTCGCCGGATGCGAAACCGATGCGAGCCAGGTCTTTGGCCATCTGGCCGGTCATGACCACGTCGGTGTTGGGCTCGCCGAGCTGTCCGCTGCGCTTCGCGACGACCAGGATGTCGGCGCCGCCCGCCGAGTAGATCGCAAAGTCGCTGAAGTGCGGTTCGAGCGCCTTGAGGACCGAGAAGATCAGCCGATCCTCGAACTCATATAGCTGCAGCCACTGCACGAAGAGCCCGTCTTCGACGATGTAGTTCGTGACCGTGCGGTAGAACTCGTCCGTAAACAGGCTCGACACGCCGCTGACCCAGGGGTTGGACGGTTCGGCGATGATGAAGTCGTAGCGTTTATTGTTTAGTGAAAAGAACGTCTTCGCATCCTCGATATGAATGCGGCTGCGCGGGTCCGTAAAGGTTCGGGCGACGCGATCGCCGAATCCCTGCGCGGCGATTGCCATCACGGGTTCGATCTCGATCGTGTCTACGATCTCGAGGTCGGGGTTTGCCAGCAACGTGTGACTGGTCAGGCCCGATCCGAGGCCGATGTTGCCGACGACGCGCGAGTCGGGTTTGTAGGTGAGGGGAATGACGCCCGCCAGTGCCATCGTAATCTCGTCGACCGTGAAGCGGCCGGTGTCGTCGATGAACAACGACGCGTCCGGTTTACCGTTCGTCGCGATGGCGATGCTGTTGTCGGGAGACCGGTAGAGGCTGATCGTTGCGGTTTTGCCGTCGCGATAATAGAGAATGTCGCCGTCGCGCCCGTCGACGTTGCCGTGGCGGTACACGCCGGACGTCAGTCGCGCGGGGTCGAGATCGACCATCGTCATCGTCCCGACGATCACGCCGACGCACACCAGCGCCACTGCGCCGATCTGCACGGGACGCTTTCCTTGCGCCGAGTAATTCAGCAGGAAGATGCCGAGCAGGATGTCGAGCGTGGCGCCGAAGGCGATCAGTGTCTTGAGCCCGAGCAGCGGCAGGCCAACGTGGATCGCGAACAGAACACCGGCGATGGCGCCGCAGGTATTGGCGGCGTAGATCCTGCCGATCGCCCGTTCGCCGGCCTGGCGCTGAATCAGAACGTGAGTGAACAGCGGTAGTGTCATGCCGGCCAGGAATGTTGCAGGCAGCATCACGGCGAGCGCGATGATGTGACTCCCGAGGTTGAAGATGGCGAAGCCGGACTCGTTGCGGTTGACGGCGCCCATGAGTCCCTGCATCCACTCGAAGCTCATGAAGTAGATCGGCAGCGTCATCAGTGCGACGCCGCCCATCAGCAACTGGACCCTGCCGGAGAACGCGACGGGATTGCCGATGTCGTCGATGCGACGCTTGATCCACAGTCCGCCGAAGGCGAGGCCGGTGATGAATGCGCTGAGCATGAGTTCGAAAGAATGCGTCGTGCTGCCGAGCACCAGGCTCAGCATCCGGATCCAGCCGATCTCATATATAAAAGAAGCCGCGCCGGTGATGAATGCCGCGATCAGGAACAGGTTGGCCAGCTGGCTGTCTTCCTTCGTCTCCTCGGCGGCTTGCTCCAGCGGCGGCGCAAACGGCTCCGGATCGAGCTTGACGAGAATCCAGACGGCCAGTGCCAGGCTGATGTTCAGCAGGCCGGCGGTAAAGATCGTGCCCGGCAGACCGACTGCGCCGATCAGCCAGAAGCCGCTGGCGAGAACGCCGACCGCGGCGCCTATGCTGTTCGTGAAGTACAGCATTGCGATGCTGCCCCCCGGCGTCGACGGGTAACGCCGCAGGATGCCGGCGCTCATCAGTGGGAAGGTCATGCCGAGCAGCAAGGACTGCGGCACGATCAGCGCCGCGGCGGCGGACCATTTCAATACGGACCCGAGTGCCGGGCTGTCCAGCCCGGGCAGGATCGACAAGTAGAACGTGTCGATCATTCCCTGGAAAACTTCGTGGAAGGCCAGTGCGAGCACGCCGATGACGACTTCGACGATGGCGTAGGCCAGCAGGGGCGCTTTCCAGCGATTCGAGTACCGGGACGCCAGCCAGGAACCACCCGCCATGCCGCCCATGAAGATCATCAGCACCAGCGATTGCGCGAACGCCGCGTGACCGAGAAATAGCTTCAGGTAGTGCGACCAGATGGATTCGTAGATCAGCCCGGAAAACCCGGAGATCGTGAACATCAGGAAGTACATCCAACGCGGCGGCACGACCTGAAGACGCATGTTTAGACGCATGACAGCTGATCCGGAACTCATAGCGCGCCACTCCGTTGGCGAAGGAAAAAGACGGCAACACATTGCCTCCCGGCATTATGTCTGATCTCCCCGGTGGGAATGTGAAGCGGGTCTCATTCCGCGGAGACATACCGGCCGCGGTTGGCAGATCGTCCGAAACACAACGGCTACTTGGGTTTGACGGGCAATTCCCTCACAATACGAGGCTGCGCCACGGGCGCTGACTATTAATTAACCGGAATACCGAATGAATCTCCATGAATATCAGGCGAAGCAGCTGTTCGCGCGGTACGGCGTGCCCGTGACCCGCGGCGAGGTGGCAACGACGCCCGCGCAGGCCTCGGCTTGTGCAAATCGCCTGGGCGGCGACCTGTGGGTCGTCAAGGCGCAGGTCCACGCCGGCGGGCGAGGCAAGGCTGGCGGCGTCAAACTGGCGCGCAGCGCCGAGGAGGTCCGCGAGGCCGCCGCGGCGATGCTGGGTTCCAGGCTGGTCACGAAGCAGACCGGCCATGAAGGATTGCCGATCAACCAGGTCTTCGTCGAGGCCGGCAGCGATATCGAACGCGAGTTGTACCTGAGCATGCTCGTGGATCGCGCCCGCGAACGCATCGCGTTCATGGTGTCGCAGGATGGCGGCATGGACATCGAAGAGGTCGCCGCCAAGACGCCGGAGCGGATCATCACCGTCGCCGTCAATCCGGCGACCGGTCTGATGCCGTTTCAGGCGCGGCATCTCGGATTCGCGCTCGACCTCGACAAGAACCAGATGAAGCAGTTCGTCGAACTCGCGCAGAACCTGTATCGCATGTTCGACGAGAACGACGCGAGCCTGGTCGAGATCAATCCGCTGATCGTCAACCAGCGGGGCGACCTGCTCGCGCTGGACGCGAAGATCAATATCGAGGATAACGCGCTGTTTCGACAGAACGAGATGCAAGCCATGCGCGATCCGTCCCAGGAAGACGAGATGGAGCGTTCGGCCTCAGAGCACGACCTGAACTACGTTTCGCTGGACGGCGACATCGCGTGCATGGTCAACGGTGCCGGGCTCGCAATGGCCACGATGGACCTGATCAAGTTGCATGGTGGTGAGCCCGCGAACTTCCTCGATGTCGGCGGCGGCGCGACGCCGGAGCGAGTCGCGGCGGCGTTCAAGCTGATCCTGTCGAACCCGGCGGTCAAAGCAATCCTCGTGAATATCTTCGGCGGCATCGTTCGTTGCGACGACATCGCCCAGGGCATCATCCAGGCGGTGCGCGACGTTGATGTCGGTGTGCCCGTCGTCGTGCGCCTGGAAGGTACGAACGTCGAGCAGGGCAAGGCGCTGCTGGCGGAAAGCGGGCTGGATATCGCAGCGGCCGATGACCTGACCGAAGCGGCGAAGAAAGCCGTCGCCGCCGTCTAATACCAATCAATAAAGGAACTGCGACTCAATGAGC
>CAZISL010000031.1:0-8233 GCA_964541975.1 uncultured Chromatiaceae bacterium
TTCCGAATGGACGTAAGCGACCTGGGCATTGGGGCGCTGCTCGAGCATCAGGTTGCCGACGCTCTGCATCAGGTGGGTCTTACCGAGACCGACACCGCCGTAAATAAATAGCGGGTTGTAGGCGCTGCCCGGATTCTGGCCAACCTGCATCGCGGCCGCGCGGGCGAGTTGATTGCTCTTGCCTTCGACGAAGCGGTCGAAGGTATTGTCGGGATTCAGCTTGCCGCCGATAAACAGACTGGTCGGCGCGACCGATTCGAATGTCAGCGTGGGTGGAGCCGCCGCCGTCGCCGATTCGGACCTGCGAGTGCCGACTTGGACCGTTACGGCCAGGTCGTCTCCGGCCCCTTCCGTTCGCACGAGTTCATTGATTTTCCCGATGCAGTTCGCGTTGACCCAGTCGACCACGAAATGATTCGGTGCCAGGAGCTTGAGCGACAGGTTGTCTTCGACGGCCTGCAGTGGACGAATCCAGGTGTTGAACTGCTGTTCGGACAAATCGGAGCGAAGCTGGCGAACGCAGCGATTCCAGACGGAGGTCTGCAAGATTGGGGTCCCGAGTATGAATTTGTTGTTATGTCGAAGTCGATCGGAGAGTCTATACTGGTTAAAAAGAGTTATCCACAGGTGGACGGCGAACCGAGAACGGTATTGACAACCCCGGTTCCCGCGCGTAACCTTCGCGCTCCGATTTTCCGGCCCATCTTATTGTTTTCAGATAGTTTTTTTCAAAGATCATGAAACGCACATATCAACCGAGCCGCATCAAACGCAAACGGTCGCACGGATTCCGGGCCAGAATGTCCACGAAGGGCGGTCGCCTGATCCTCAAGCGACGTCGCGCGAAAGGTCGCGCGCAGCTGTCTCGCTAAGACGGCTACGTCAGCTCCGTTAGCGAAACCGCTTCCGGCCTGCGCGGGCCGGAAACAAATGGCCTCGACTCAATCGGCCTGCTTGCAGCGGCCCGGACTCCACTGACTCCAGATTTGATGGCGCCAGGTTTAATTTCCTCAAGTTCGTTTGCCAGGTTCACGCGACAAAATCGCCTGCTGACCGGTGCCGATTTCGATAACGTTTTCAAAAAGTGCCGACGCTCCGCCGATTCATTCTTTACCGTACTCTACCGTGACAACGCTTTAGGGTATCCTCGCCTTGGCTTGGCAATAGCCAAGAAACGGGTTCGACACGCGACACAGCGAAACAGGCTGAAGCGGCTCATCAGAGAGAGCTTCCGACAGGCCATTCCGGGCATTCCGAGTATCGATATCGTTGTGCTGGCACGCGACCAGGCGAGCGCGGCGGACAACGCGGCGATCTTCGCGAGCCTCGAGCGCCACTGGCGAGTGCTGAACGAGCAAACAACAACAAAGATTCACTGATTTGATGGATAACCTGCGTATTTTCCTCTGGGTCGGACTGGGCCTGATGCTGTGGTTGAGCTATGACGCCTGGCAACGTCAATTTCCGTCGGTACCTGAAACGGTGCCAACGCAGGCGGCCGCTGGCACCGACACGCCTGCGGCGGATATTCCCGGCGGCCTGCCTGAAGTGCCGGACTTGCCCGACTTGCCGGAGTCGCCGGCCGCCGGCGCGACGGCGGGTGACGTACCCGTGCTGCCATCCGCGGAGCCTGCGCTGTCCAAGCAGAATGTGATTACCGTTCGCACCGATGTGCTCGAGCTGTCGATCAGCCTGCGTGGCGGTGAAGTGGTATCGGCCAAGCTCCTCGACTATCCGTTCAAGAAGGATCAGCCTGACGTTCCGGTGTCTCTGCTGTCTGCCGATCCCGCAGATCTTTACGTCGTGCGCAGCGGTCTGCGCGCCGGCGGTGGCAAGCCGGAGGCCAATCATCAGGCGTTGTTCGCGGCCGAAGCATCACAGTTCAAGCTCCGCGACGGACAGGAAGAACTGGTGGTGCCTCTGACATGGGTCGGCGAGGGTGGCATTCGCGTGCAGAAGAACTACCGTTTTCGACCCGGTCAGTACGCGATCGCGCTCGAACAAATCGTATTCAACGACGGCGAGGAACCTTATCAGGCGGTCGGGTACCTGCAGATTCAGCGCATACATCGACCACCCGAACGGTCGATGTTCGATGTAGATTCGTACTCGTTCGTTGGGCCGGTTCTATATGACGGCAAGAGTTATCAGAAACTCGAGGCCGACGACCTGGTGAAGGAACCGGTGTCGTTGCCGGTCACCAGCGGCTGGATCGCGTCGATCCAGCATCACTTCCTCGCGGCTGCGGTGCCATCGACGGGTGAGGTAGAGAATTACACGGCGACCTACGACGGCAAATCGACGTTCGTCAGCGTTGTCGATTCCGCGTTCACGACGGTTCAGCCCGGGCAGTCCGCGTCGTTCGACGCGACCCTGTTCATCGGCCCCAAACTGCAGTCACAAATGCAGGAAGTCAGTGACACGCTGACACTGACGGTCGACTACGGCTTGCTGACGATCCTCGCGCAACCGCTGTTCTGGCTGCTCCAGAAAATCTTCAGCTTCGTCGGCAACTGGGGCTGGACGATTATCATCGTCACCTTCCTGATCAAGCTGGTGTTCTACAAGCTGACCGAGAAGAGCGGCCGGTCGATGGCCAAGATGCGCAAGCTCGCGCCGCGCCTGAAATCCGTACAGGAACGCTACAAGGACGACCGCGAGCAACTGAGTCGCGCGATGATGGACCTGTACAAACGGGAGAAGGTGAACCCGGCCGCTGGCTGCTGGCCGATGCTGATTCAGATCCCGTTCTTTATCGCGTTCTACTGGGTGTTGCTCGAGAGCGTCGAGATGCGCCAGGCACCGTTCATGTTATGGATCACCGACCTGTCGGTGCGCGATCCGTTCTTCGTTTTGCCGCTGCTGATGGGTGCCGCGATGTACTTCCAGCAGAAGCTCAACCCGCCGCCGCCCGATCCGATGCAGGCGAAGGTCATGCAGTTCCTGCCGATCATGTTCACTGGCATGTTCGCATTCTTCCCGGCCGGACTCGTGCTGTATTGGCTGACGAACTCCGTGCTGTCCATGGCGCAGCAATGGCGCATCAACAAGGTCGTCGGGGCGGACTGACCCGCACCCCAGGTATGGATACGATCGTTGCACGTGCGACACCTCCGGGTCGTGGCGGCGTGTCGATCGTGCGCGTCTCGGGCCCGGCGTCCGCGGACATCGCCCGGCACGTTTGTCGCGAATTGCCCGCACCCCGGACCGCCAGATTTCTGCACTTTCTCGACGAGAACGAGCGCGCGATCGACTCCGGGATCGCGTTGTATTTCCCAGGACCCGCGTCGTTTACCGGCGAAGACGTGCTGGAGTTGCAAGGCCACGGCGGCCCCGTGGTCTGCGAACTGCTGATCGAGCGAATCCTGGGGCTTGGGGCGCGCATGGCCGAACCCGGTGAATTCTCGCGCCGGGCATTCCTGAACGACAAAGTCGATCTGAGTCAGGCCGAAGCGGTCGCCGATCTGATCGACAGTGGCTCCAGGGCGGCGGCGCGCGCGGCGACCCGCTCACTGGACGGTGCGTTCTCCGCTGCGGTCATGGGGCTGAATGAAAAAGTCACCGACTTGCGTGTTTTCGTCGAAGCCGCCATCGACTTTCCCGACGAGGAAATCGATTTTCTGGACGATGCCGAACTACGCGAGCGCCTCAACGAAGTAGATTCCGAATTCGAGCGTCTCGGGAAGACGGTGCGCAACGGGCGCCTGCTACGCGACGGTATTCACCTGGTGCTGGCCGGGCGACCGAACGCCGGTAAGTCGAGCCTGCTCAACGCGCTAACGGGATCCGACACTGCGATCGTGACGGACATCCCCGGCACCACCCGCGACGTGATCCGCGAGTACATCGATATCGATGGTTTGCCGGTGCACCTGGTCGACACGGCGGGCCTGCGCGACGGAGAGGGTATCGTCGAACGGGAGGGCGTGCGACGCGCGCGAGAACAGCTTGCAGCCGCGGACTACGCACTGGTCGTGGTCGATACAGCGAGTGACGACGATATTGCATCGATACTGGCGGAGCTGCCGGAAGACCTGCCGCATACCATCGTCCGCAACAAGATCGACCTGCGTGGTGCCTCACCGGGCCTCATCAATACGGGAGACAATGTGCTCGCGGTGTCGGCACTGACCGGCGCGGGCATCGACGATCTGCGCCGGCACATCAAGCATCGCGTCGGTTTCGACTCGGCGGAAGAGGGGATGATCACGGCGCGACAACGACACGTGGATCGGCTGCGTGCCGCGCGAGCGCATTTCGATGCCGGACGAAAACAGTTACTCGAGCTGCAAGCGGGTGAGCTGATGGCCGATGAACTGCTCCAGGTTCAGAACGCGCTCGCCGAGATCACCGGTGAGTTCTCGAGCGACGACCTGCTCGGCGAGATCTTCGGCAGCTTCTGTATCGGCAAGTAGCGGACACCAGCGGTCGCGATGGCCGAACGTCGATCAGGCAAACGTGTCGAACAATGTGCCTTTGGTTCCCAACGCGGAATTGAGCGAGAGCAAAACGCCCTGGGCGCCGTTGCCGACCGTCTGGACGAGTCCGGACCGTTGCGTGCTGCCGTCGAGGAAACTCTTTACGCTGGCGCCGCGACGGCGCAGCCCGCGAACCAACTCTCCCCGATCGACATACGCGAAGTCGATATAGCGCTGGCCAACGCGGTCGAGATTGAAGTCGATGCCGAAGAGAGCATCACCGCCACCATCGCTCAGCCCCAAGACATTCGCGAAGGCGCCCTTCAGCTGAGCTCGCAGGCTCGCGAGCTGCGGGTTCTCTTCGCCGAGGGCCTTCGTTTCTCTGAAGAAATCGTTCAGTGCCGAGACCGAACTTTCGACCGCATCCGCGATCCGGCGCGCCTGACCCGTGGAGTAGCCGCGCCCCCGGGCCAGCCGGTCGAGCCGGCCCTCGGGCATGTTCAGGGCGCTAAAGATGCCGGTGCCGTTTGCATCGATGATCAGGTCTGCATCGGGATTATCACCGGTGATGACGACCCGTTTCGCGGCGGGGTCGAAAGTCGCGACGGCGTCCGCGCCCGATGCGTTGATCCGATCGACAACATCGTTGAGCGAATCGCTTTGCGGATCGACAGCAATGGAAGTGCCGTTGATAACGAAACTGCCACTCTGCACGCCGGAAAACTGCGCGACCGACTCCAGCGTTCGCTTGGTGTCTGGATCGATTCCCGGTACGACCGTGGCGGTGTCGAGCTTGGTGGCCTCGACGAAGTTCGAGTCATCGCCCTGAATGTCGATCGTGGGTGTGGAGCCGGGCGTGTCATGGGTCAGTTCGATGCGCTCCGTGGCGGGATTGAAAGTCGCCGTTACGCCGGCGCCCGATTGATCGATCACATTGAGCATGTCGTCGATGCTGCTGCTCGCGCTGACCGGGATCGTCACGCCGTTCAGCTGAAAAGAGCCGTCGACGACGTCCGGCATGCCGAATTGCAGATTGGGCCTGTCGTTGCCGGCGCCGTTCAGGGGTTTGTCGATATCGACGGCGCTGCCGATGTTTTCGAAGACCTGGATCGACGTCGTCTCGAAGCGGACGAGGCTGCCGCCGCCGAGCGTGAAGAACAGGCCGTTGCGTAGATCGTATTGAAGGTCGAGTGGGTCGTTCTGCTCGATAGCGACGGTGTCGATGATGTTACCAAGCGGGTCGCGGACCCGGATGCGCAGGCGATCCGCCCCGTGCACGCCGGCCTGGCGAACCTCGAACGATATCGGGCCGGTGCCGTTGCTGCCGTCATAGGCGCCGTCGATGTTCAACAACGCCGTCGACGCACCATCCCAGGCCGGGACGAAGGGCGCGAAAGACGTCGGCGTGGCGTTGATCTCGTCGATGGAGTTGAGCGTGGCCGAGGTCGACGTCAGGTTGAGTGCAAGGGCCGGCTCGGAGCGCGCCGAGGGTAATCCCGACGAAACGCTCGATCGGCCGCTGAGCAGCCGGTCGACCTCCCCGAAAGACTCGAGTACGCGCAGCAGCTGGCGGCGAGCAACCAGCAGATCGCCACGATTCGGCTCCGGGCCGGCGGGTTGGGATACCGGTGGCGGCACCGATCCGGGGTTGGGCCTGGCGCGAATAAGGCTCCCGAGGTTCTGCAGGAGTGAGCTGACTTGCAATGGTAATCCTCTATTTCATCCTTTGGCGGCCTGGAAAGCGCGGAGCCCCGTTACTGTATCGGCCGCGTGACGAGATTCTTTAGGCGCCGGATGAAGTTAGGTCGAATTACGGGATCGGTGTCGTGATCAGGTCTCGATGTCGCGCCTCTGAATGATGGAGGCGGACTGCGCGTCATTTGTGATTCGGTAAACGAGGAACTGATCCCTGGCGACAATAGCTCCGATAACGCTGCCGGCTGCCACCGGGCTCTTTTGCTCGGCGCTGGGCGTATCGGGTTGGGTCCGGCGACGGACCGGTCGGGAAGTAGTCGCTCAGGTGCGCAGCGGGACGACGTCCGCGCAGCGTTCCTCGCCGGCGTTGTAGCCGACGATCTGGTCGCCGCCGGCAGCGCGTGCTCGCTCCAGCGAGGCTTCGGCACGGTCGACCAGCATCGTGACCGTCTCGCCGCGCCGGTATTCGACGATACCGCCCGATAACGTCAACGCGTATTGTCCCTCGATCGGGTAGCGGCGAATCGCCGTGCAAATGCGTTCCGCGCAGCGCGTCGCGCCGGCATGATTGGCGGTCGGCAGGACGATCATGAACCGGCCGTCACCAAGCCGATCGAAAGACTGCTCATTGGCAACCGGTTTGACGCCATCCATCGCGCGCAGTTCGCCGTGTATGCGTGTCGCGATCCGTTCCCGCACGCGCTCGGCGGTCTCGCAGTCATGGTCGCGCAGTACCCGGTCGAAACCGTCGGTGTCGAACAGACACAACGAGAAAGGCGTATTCGACCGGTCCGTGCGCCCCTTTTCCCGAGTCAGCGCGTCGAGCATCGAGCGATAGCGGGTTAGTGTGTCGTCGTTCGTTCCGGACGCGACCGGGTCGTCTGCGCGGCCCGCGACGACCGTCCCCAGAAAGCGTCGATAGAGCAGTACGCTGGCCATCACGCCGGCGAACGCCATGACCGATATGAATTCGGGCCACAGTGGGGGTTCGGATCCGGTCAGCAGGGCTTTGAACAGGACTACGACCCCGAAACTTGCCGTCGCGAACGCGGTGAGCTGTGACGCGGCGCCTATTCTGATGCGCGGCACGGCGAACAGCATGGCGCTGATGTACATGGCCAGCACGAGCTCGTTCGCGCCGGCGCTCATGAAAGCGAACAGGGTGGCCCAGGTAATTCCGAGGACGCTCTGCGACAGGGTGATGGTCACATCCGGCGGACGCTGCGTCTGGTCGGTGCGAGCGATGAGCAGGAACAGGGCGTTGGTAGCGAAGATGCCGACGGTCAGCACACCGGCTGCCTGTCCCGGCAGAACGGTGCGGCCCGCAAGGATGCTGAGCCAGGTAATCGCCGCCCACAATGCGTAGAGGCCGACAGCGACCCGGAACTCGCCGAGCGGAGAAATCGTTGGCGGCATCGATCGGTGCGCTCGGACGCTGGTGTCGAACGCACTTGCCTGGGTCGCCAACTCTTCGCCCGATACCGCCATGTTGAGACTCACTCGTGGTCAGGGTTCGAACGATGATGTCAAAGCGCCCCGTGACGTACCGTGACTCAGTTCCCATCGGCGACGGCCCGGGATCCGCATGGCGAACAGGGATTTAACAGTGGGCAATCGTTATGACCGGATCGGGATGGCGTGAGCGGGATTCGAGGCCCGACCGTCGGCAGGTTAGAATTGGCGACCCTTGGTGACTTTGGGTGACTTTGGGTGACCTTGGGCGGGCCGCGCGGTGCCGAGTCGGTAATCGATATGGAACAGACACAAACATTCGACGTCATCGTCATCGGCGGCGGGCACGCCGGTACCGAAGCGGCGGCGGCGGCGGCGCGCATGGGTGCGCGCACCCTCCTGCTGACGCAGAACATCGAGACGATCGGCCAGATGAGCTGCAACCCGGCCATCGGCGGCATCGGCAAGGGCCACCTGACGCGCGAGATCGACGCGCTCGGCGGACTGATGGCCAGGGCGATCGACCGCGCCGGTATTCATTTCCGGATTCTGAACGCGAGCAAGGGGCCGGCCGTTCGGGCCACACGCGCGCAGGCCGATCGCGCGCTGTACAAACGCGCGGTGCGCGAACTGCTGGATGCCGAGCCGAACCTGTCATTGTTCCAGCA
>CAZISL010000032.1:0-12809 GCA_964541975.1 uncultured Chromatiaceae bacterium
GTGCCGCAGCGACGCGGAGCTTTTCGCGCAGCGTCATGCTGCAGCCCGGGGCCTGTTCGCCATCGCGTAACGTGGTGTCGAAAATCACGACACGATCATTCGCTGTCTCGTTCATCGCTCGTCTCCGGTTGAGATTACCCTCTTAACGCCTTGAAATAGCAAAAAAAAACCCCGCTACCTGGGTCGGGTGCGGGGTTCTTCTGAAATGTGTTCGGTTCAGATGGTCGAGCGCCCGCGATCCCGGTGATGTAGGCCAAGAAGCAGGAGATCGATGAACGCGTTCATTCGTCGATCGGGGTGACCGTCCTGACCGGCACAAACATTGATTGCAGGCGCATTAAACATAGGCAGGAATATTCATTTAATGCGTTCGGCTTGTCAATATAACCGCGCAGAGATATCACGATCCGTCAGGCGCCGACGGGCGCGGCAAAAGCGCCGCAGAGGTGCTCGGGGAAGGGTATCGAGCTCCGAGTTGATCCACTGTCAAGAAAGCGATATAAGTGGTTCAACATACGAATTAATAACGTTTTTTATCCTAACTCGATGCTGAGCTAGGTGAGCGAAGACGAAATGCGCACAACAAACGTGTGCGAACGCAGGTCGATGAAGCGAGTGGAGTCGGATTCTTCGTCGAGCATTGCATCGACATTCAACCGCTAACATTCTAGCGTTTTTTTGTGGTGGAGTTTGTCCTTGCAGTCGTGATTTTGCTTAGCGTATTTACGGGTTTACTAAGTGAACTTACGAATAGGCTGCGCTACATCGCGACTGTTATGTTATTCTCCACCGCCGGTGGTGGTTGCCCGTGATATGTTGGGCAAACCTGTAGTAAGGTAATAAAACGAAGTTGGGGGGCTGTTTGGCACGCTGCATCGTGGCGTCCGGATCCGGCGGTCCTGATATTTCAACAACGAACAATTGCTAAGGGGATCTTCATGAGTCCAATCAATTGGAAGTCGTGGCTCGTGGTCGCTATGGCCGCGATGGCGGTTTCTCTGCCGTTGATCGGCAGCTCGCAGTCGCTGAACGAGATTTTGAACAAACAGCAGGGCCGTACCAAGCTCGCTCAGGAATCTCAGGAGCGGATCGACAACGTCGTGAAGCAGACGCGCACGCTGGAAGAACAGTACAAAGCGACGCTGAAGGAAATCGACGGACTGAAGGTCTACAACACGCTTCTCGGCCTGCAGGTCGAGAATCAGCAGCTGAAGATGTCCGACCTGCGTGAATCAATTGACCAGGTCGAGGTTATCAATCGCCAGATCGTTCCGATCATGACGAAGATGATCGACGGCATCGAGCAGTTTGTGGCGCTGGATGTGCCGTTTCTGATTGAAGAGCGCACCGACCGCATCGCCCGGTTGAAGGAATTGATGGAGCGTGACGACATCACCGTCGCTGAGAAATTCCGCAAGGTCACCGAGGCCTATCAAATCGAGAATGACTACGGCGCCACCATTGAAGCCTACAGGGATGCGATCACGATCGACGGCGCCACTCGAGAAGTTGAGTTCCTCCGCGTCGGCCGCGTAGCACTGTTGTACCAGAGCCCGGACGGCAAGGTTTCCGGCGCCTGGGACCAGCAGGCGCGCCAGTGGCAAGCGCTGGGTAACGAGTACAAGAACCAGATCAGGCAAGGGCTGAAGATCGCGAACAAGCAGATCGCGCCGGAACTTGTCCTGCTCCCAATTTCTGCACCGGAGGCGGGTTAATGTTAAACAAGAAGATTACCGCCCTTGGCGCAGCACTGATCCTGACGGTCGCTGCGAGCGTTCCAGCGGTCGCCCAGGAAAGCAAGGCCATGTCGATGAACGATCTGCTGCGGCAGGTCGAACAGGGTCGCGTTTCCGATAACAAGGAAAACAAAGCGCGCGAGGCGCGTTTCGCACAGGCCAAATCGGAACAGCAGAAGGTGTTGAACGAGACCAAACGCGAAAAAAGCGGTCTCGAGAATCGCAGTCAGACGCTGGAGCAAGATTTCGAGACGAACGATCTGGCCATCGCCGATCTCACCGCGACTTTGAATACGCGTCTTGGTTCCCTGAAAGAATTGTTCGGCGTCATGCAGCAGGTGTCCGGCGACGCGCAAGCGCGCTTCGAAAACTCTCTCACGAGTATCCAATATCCTGATCGCGGTCAGTTCCTCGAAGAACTGGCCAAGAAAATTGGCAGCAGCGCAAAGCTGCCGTCCCTTACCGAAATCGAGCGGCTGTGGTTCGAGCTGCAGCGCGAGATGACTGAATCCGGTCGCGTCGTTCGCATTTCGACGAACGTCATCATGTCCGACGGTCAGGAGGCTGAAACCCAGGTCGTCCGTGTCGGAACTTTCAATATCATCACCGACGGCAAGTACCTCAAGTTCGAGCCATTGACGGGTAACGTTTCCGAATTGCCGCGACAGCCCGAGCAGTCACGCTTCGTCAACAGCACCAGCGATCTCTTCAACCTCGATTCGGGCATGGTCCAGTTCGGTATCGATCCGACGCGCGGTGGCGTTCTGGCTTCGCTGATCCAGGTACCGAATCTGCAGGAGCGAATCCAGCAGGGTGGCCTCGTGGGTTACCTGATCATTTCGATCGGTGTTATTGGTCTGTTGATTGCGCTCGAGCGCATGGTCGTCCTCGGCCTCGCGAGCCGCAAGGTCACGACGCAACTCGCCAGCGATTCAGCGCGTCAGGACAATGCACTCGGCCGCGTACTGAGCGTCGCCGACAGCAACAAGGCTGCGGACACCGAGACTCTCGAGCTGAAGCTTTCGGAAGCCATATTCAAGGAAACGCCTGCGTTGAGTCGCGGGCTGCTGTTCCTGAAGATCATCTCGGTCGTTGCACCGCTGATGGGTCTGCTTGGTACCGTTACCGGCATGATCAAGACATTCCAGTCGATCACGCTCTACGGCACGGGTGATCCAAAGCTGATGGCCGGCGGTATCTCGCAGGCGCTCGTAACGACGGTACTCGGCCTGTGTGTGGCGATCCCAATGGTGCTGCTGCACACGCTGGTCAGTGGCCGCAGTCGCCGCATCGTGCAGGTCCTGCAGGAGCAAAGCGCCGGCATCATCGCCACGCATGCAGAGCAGGAATCTTCTGGCCGCGCGCAGGTCTAAATCTCTGATGGAGGTACTGCACTGATGCAGTGGGCCAGAGATATATTCGAGTCGGTTCGCGACTTCATGGAGCTGGGCGGACCGGTTCTAACCGTAATCGGCTGGACGATCTTCCTGATGTGGGTCGTTATCGTCGAACGGATGCTGTTCTATCGAACCGAGTTGCGCAGCATGAGCCACGCGATCCGGGACCAGTGGGAAGGCCGCAGCGAACGCCGATCCTGGGCGGCGCATCAAATACGCGAGGCAATGATTTCGCGTTTTTCAATGTCCGCCAATTCCGGCGTGGGTGTCGTACAGACGCTTGTCGCGCTTTGTCCGTTGCTGGGGCTACTCGGCACCGTCACCGGCATGATTACGGTATTCGACGTCATGGCGATGTCCGGGAGCGGAAATGCGCGCTCGATGGCGGCCGGCGTGTCCAAAGCGACGATTCCGACGATGGCCGGTATGGTCGGTGCCCTATCGGGCGTTTTCCTGGTCACGTTGCTGACGCGCCGCGTGGAACGGGAAGTCGAGACGCTGGAAGATGCGTTGACGATGGACCACTAGCAGAAAAGGTTTAAGCACATGGCAAGAAGGGTAGATAGCATTAGCCAGGCGGTGGGCCAGGCCGAAGAAGAGGCGGAGATCGATCTGACCCCGATGCTTGATGTCGTCTTTATTATGCTCATCTTCTTCATCGTCACTGCTTCTTTCCTCCGGGAGTTCGGCGTTGATGCAACGAAGCCGCCATCGGTCCAGCAGTCACAGAGCGACGCCAAGTCCATCGCCATCAAGATTTATAGCAGTGGTGATATCACCATCGACGGTTTGAACGTCGATCCGCGAGCCGTCAGCGCCCAGATTACCCGCCGCAAGGCGGAGAATCCTGATGCGGGGATCGCGGTGCTGGCGGGCAAACGCGCTAAGACCGCGCTCGTGGTCGGGGTGATTGATTCGGCCAGGGACGCCGGCTTTCGGGCGGATCCGATTCCAGTCAGCGAACTGCAGGAGTAAGTTATGCGCAGGACTGTAATGGAAAGCAATCAGGACGAGGAAGAGGGCATCAACCTGACCCCGATGCTCGATGTCGTCTTTATCATGCTGATCTTTTTCATCGTTACCGCGTCCTTCGTAAAGGAGGCGGGAATCGACGTACTTCGTCCTGACGCCAGCACGGCAATCAACCAGAAGAATGCAAATATTCTCGTTGCCATCAGTAGCAAGAACGAGATATGGATCGATCGTCAGAAGGTCGACAAACAAGCGGTCCGGGGGCAGATCGAGCGGTTGCACGCGGAGAACCCCGAGGGTTCGGTGTTAATCCAGGCCGACAGGGATTCGGAAAGCGAAACGCTGCTGGCGGTTATGGCAGCAGCACGCGAAGCGAAGGTTGGCGTGTCGATTTCGGCGGCAATCAACTGACGGCGCCAGACGAGGACAGGGAACAGTAAATGCTTGCGCGTCTTGGAATCTCGCTGACAACCGGAGTCGTAATCACTTTCGCGTTGCTGTGGTTGATGCAGTTTCTGATCGCCAGTGGCCGCAGTGCCATCACTGACAAAGGCGAGTTCCGCATCTCCGACTTCATTCGCGTCAAGCAGGAAGAAACGCTCGAGCGCAAGGATCGAAAGCCGGAGAAACCGCCAGAGGTCGAGCAGAAGCCGCCGGAGATGCCTCCGCCGCAGCTGGATTCCCTCGATCCGAATGCGCCGTCAGTCAGGTTGGGCCGAGTAAACGTCGACATCGAAATGGGCATGGAGGGTGGCGATTTCGCTGTCGATGGCGAATATCTACCGATCGTTCGCGTCGAGCCGCTTTATCCGCGTCGCGCGCAATCGCGCGGCATCGAAGGTTATTGTGACATGGAGTTCACGGTGACCAAGACCGGTGAAGTGATCGGAGCTGTAGCAGTTGAGTGCTCAAGCTCCGTGTTCCAGAGCGCTTCAGAAAAGGCGGTCCTGAAGTGGAAATACAAGCCTCGTGTTGTCAACGGCGAGCCCATCGACTCGCCGGGCGTGCAGACGCGCCTGACGTACAAGTTCGAAGACTAGAGGGGGCGGGTCGAACGAATGATTACCAGTATGTCATCTCGCAAATTTTCCAGCTGGCTATTACCGCTGGCTATCGCGCTATGCCTTGTAACGGGTGCCGGTTTGGCCCAGGAAGGCGAAGGCGAGCAACAGCAGACGAAAAAGGTCGGCGGCATCAGCGCCAAGACCTACGAAAAGTTTGCCAAGGCGCAGGAGTTCACCGAGGCCGAGGACTTCGCGGGCGCAATACGCGTTCTTAATGAAATCAAGAACAGCAAGAATCTGCGCCCGGCAGAAGCCATCCAGCTGTACAACTTCTATGGCGTCGTGTATTTCACGCAGGAGAAGTACAAAGAGAGTATTAAAGCGTTCGAGACGATGCTCCAACAGGAGGACCTCGAGCCTCGGCAGCGCACGGAGACGCTGTATACGCTCGCACAACTGCACTTCACGATCGAGGATTGGCAGGGCGCGATCAAGATCATGAACGATTGGCTGAGTTCAGTTCAGAATCCGCCACCGGATCCGTTGATCCTGCTGGCGTCTGCTTACTACCAGATCGAGCGCTATGACGACATGATCGCGCCGATCGAGCGCGCGATGAATATCGCCCGCGAGCGCGACAAGGAAATCAAAGAAAACTGGTGGTTGCTGCTCCGCGTGGCGTACTACGAGAAAGGTAATCTCCCGAAAGTCGTTGAGATACTCGAGACTCTCGTCGTCAAATGGCCGAAGAAAGAGTACTGGACGATGCTCTCGGGTATGTATGGCGAGTTGAACAAGGAAAAGCGCCAGCTAGCGGCGTATGAGGCGGCGTACGATCAGGGCTTGCTCGATCGAGGTACCGAGATCACCACGCTCGCGCAGTTGCTCATGCAGGCCGAGGCTGGCTACAAGGCGGCGCGAGTTATTGAGCAGGGTATGGAAGCCGGGAAGATCGAGGCTAGCGAGCAGAACTACCGATTACTCTCGCAGGCGTGGCAAATGGCGGCTGAGTACGAGAAAGCGATTCCGCCCCTGAAAAAGGCTGCGGCCGTCGCGCCCGATGGTGAGCTCGACGCCCGGCTGGCCAACAGCTACCTGAACCTGAATCGATACGAAGAATGCATCGCCTCGGCGGAGGCCGCCTTGAGCAAGGGCGGGTTGAAGCGGCCGGCGATTTCTCAGGAATTGCTGGGAATGTGCCTGTTCGAACTCAGTAAATTCGAGCAGGCCAAGAAGGCATTCCGGCAGGCTGCCAAGAGCAAAGACGTGGAAAAGCGCGCACGTAACTGGATCACGTTCATCGAGAGCGAACAGAATCGTATCTCCCAATTGAATGATTCGATCAAGCAGGCGCGAGCTGCGCGTGACGCAATGCGTGCCGAAGCGGCGAACTGATTTTCTGCGAAGGACGGAACGGTCTCCTCCGGTTCAGCAACGCTGGCGTAAGTTTGTAACCATGCCCAAGATCATTTTTCATTGTCTCGACGGCGAGCGTCGTGCGGTCGATGCGCCGGTCGGCATGACCATCATGGAAGCGGCTATCGACGCCAATATCGACGGCATCGTAGCCGAATGCGGCGGCGCTTGCGCCTGCGCAACGTGTCATTCGTTCGTCGCTCCGGATTGGGTGGCCAAGCTTCCGGGTATGTCCGACATGGAAGACGCGATGCTCGATTCAGCACTGGACCGCGACGATCGCAGCCGCCTTTGCTGCCAGATTGAAATGACCGAATCGCTCGACGGCCTGGAAATCATTGTCGCCGACAACGAAGGTTAATTTTCGGATCGAACGGGATTCCCTATGAAGTTTGTCACGATCGACTGCCGCGAAATCGGGGGGCGCCCGGGAGTCATTCTTTCTGACAACGATATCCTCGATCTGACGGCTGCACCCAGCACCCTCGATCAGTCGCAATGGATTCCTTATTCGGTTGTGAGCGTGTTGGCGGCGGGTCAGGAAGGCTTGGACCGCGCGGCGTTGCTCGCGAATTCGTTCGAATCAAAATCCGTCGAAGAGCGCGAAGCGCTGCGCCGTGATGGCGTTCTGTTGCCTTGGTCCGGAACAGCGCTGTTACCGCCGGTGCGGCGGCCCGGGCTCGTATTGGTCATCGACCGGGATGACCGCGCCTATATCAAGAGTCCAAACACGGCGGTCGCGAATGGCGCCCGCTTGGTAATGCCTTGGAATCACGATGCCCCGCTGCAATGTGCAGGAATGCTTAGCGTGGTGATCGGCAAAAATCTGTATCGAGCCGATCGCGCTGATGCGTCGGCCGCGATCGCCGGATACACGCTGGTCGCAGGTTTGACCGCACCTGCAACGGATGATTTTCATCGCTATGTCGAAAGCCAGCAGTTCCCGGGAGCAAACCCGATGGGACCGGCCATCGTCACAAAAGACGAGCTCGGCGACCCGAGCGACGGGGTCATGCGACTGAAGTTGAACGACGTCGAAGTGGGGTCCGAGGCTGCCTACGCATATGCTGACGATATCGTCCCCCGCGTTGCGGCCCTGTCGCTGCGGTACTCCTTCAGGCCAGGTGACCTGATTTGTTTCGAACCGCGAGAAACATCACCCCTGCGAGGTCACCCGCTGCATCCGGGCGACAATGTCGAAGTCGTATTGGGAGATTGCATGTCGCTGGCGTTCGGCGTCGTCAAAGACTGAAGACGTCCCACAACATACGCGCGGCCGTTAGCGCGAGGAAAGCCGCAAATACCCGGCGCAACGGCTGAGGGTCGAGGGAGTGCGCAAGGTGCGCCCCCAGTGGCACGGCGAGAACCGTCGCGGGCACGATGAGCAGGAATCCAAGCCAGTTCACATAGCCAATGCTGGCCGGCGGCAGCCCCGTTGCATTCCAGCCGCCGACCATGAAACCGATGACGCCCGGGATCGCGATGACCATGCCGAGTCCGGCGGCTGTTCCGACCGCGCGATGAATCGGCACGCCGAACAGCGTCATGAGCGGCACGCTCAGCGTGCCGCCGCCGATACCCATCATGGTTGAAATCGCGCCGATGAAGGTGGTTAGCGCCGCGCGGATGGCGCCCTTCGGCGCCTCTTGGGATACGACGAGATCCTTATTGCCGAATCCCATGTGAATGGCCACGATCATCGCGACAACGGCGAAAACGGATGTCAGAGCTGAGAAAGTCGCCATGCTGGCGAGCCACGTGCCGATGATGACACCGACGAAAATTCCGGGCGCCCAAGCTCTGAAAAGCGTCGCATCGAAAGAGTGTCGCTTCTGATGGGCGCGGACCGAACGAATGCTGGTGGGGATGATCGTCGCGAGCGATGTGCCCACGGCCAGGTGCATTCGAATAGCATCGTCGATCCCTAGGTAGCCGAACACATGATAGAGCACCGGCACGATGATGATGCCGCCGCCGACACCGAGTAGCCCCGCCAGAATTCCGCCGACGAGGCCGGTGATCGCGAGGAGCGGCACCAGCCACAGCAGGAATGATTGCAGATCTTCGGGGTTCAATGATGCGACCGCATCAGGCTCGCTGAATGGTCTCGATCAACTCGCCGGCGGGCCCCTTCGCGCAGCTAACGCTCTGAGCATTTCGATAGGGCGCCTCGTTTAAATCGATGGGCCGCCCCCCGCCGGCAGATGACGCGAAACTGACGATCGCAATACCAGAGGGTAGAGACCCCACGGCCGCGGGTCGCGGCGATGCCTGCTGCGGCATCTCGTCGACTTCAATCAGGTTCTTTCCCAACAGCGGCAGTGCTGCGATCGGGTACTTGTGATCCGGTGAGTTGCCGAACGCAGCTGACATCCCCTTGACGCGCGAGTCCATGACCGGCGCCGGCGGGACCCCGAAGTGCTGGCCATAATACGCTTGCAAATCGGACATTTCCGGCCCCCCGAGAATCACGATGAAGACGCTGTCGACCGCGCAGCGTGCGACGGGCGTATCCAGTCCAGGGATCTGCTTCTTAAACTCGGTCAGGTACAGCAGCTCCTTGCCCGGCCCGAGGATCTGCATGGCCCTAATATCGTCGGTAAATGAAAGGTTCTGTGGCTCACCAATGATCTCGAACGGGGAATCGGCGAGTCGGACGGCCATCTCGTCGACGTTCTGCACCATGATTTCCGCCGCGTTCCAGCCATAGGTCGAAAACGGGACGTAGCCAGTATCGACGGGCGATTCGATGAACCGCAGTATGCAATCGTCTCCCGCTGCGGGACTCAACAGCAGGTATCGGCTGTTGGCGACGGCCGGCGCTTCCCATAGATCCGCGAGCTCTTCCGTGATGCGGCCGTGGCCGCTGGCACGATGATCTAGATGCTCGATGTAACAATTCTCAACGGCATCGATGTCGGGCACGGTCACCGTCACGCAGACGATCGGGCCCAACCGGGCGGTGGTCTGTTCGTTCATGGTCACTGCGTCAGATGATGCCGGCCGACTCGAGCGCCGCCAGGCGCTCGTCGTCCATGCCGAGCACGCCACCCAGGATTTCGCGGGTGTGCTGACCGAGTTCCGGACCTGGTGACCGCACGCCACCGGGCGTCGCGGACAATTTCGGCGCGACGTTTTGCATCTTCATGTCGCCGAACGCGGGGTGATGGGTATTGATGATGGCCTCGCGCGCCCTGAAGTGCGCGTCTTCCAGCATCTCGGGTGCACGATAGATCTTGCCCGACGGGATACCATAGTCCTCCATCATCTTCTCGAGTTCATCCGAGTCGACCGTCTTCGTCCACGCCGATACGATCTCGTCGAGTTCGACCTGGTGCGCGCCCCGCGCCGAGTGTGTTCTGTAACGCTCGTCCTCCGCGAGGTCGGCCCGGTCCATCGCTTCGGTAAGTCGCTTGAAAACCGTGTCCTGGTTGGCGGCGATCAGGATCATCTTGTCGTCCCTGGTCGGATATACGTTGGACGGCGCTACGTTCGGCAGGATTGAACCCTGCCGCTCGCGAATGTAGCCAGCCTTGTCGTACTCCGTAATCAGCGACTCCATCATATTCAGCACGGCCTCGTAGATCGCGGAGTCTACAACCTGGCCTTCTCCGGTGCGTTCCCGGTGGTGCAGGGCAGTCAGCGCGCCAATGCACGCGAACGTCGCCGCGAGCGAATCACCGATACTGATGCCCATCCGGCTCGGCGGGGCCGATGGGTCGCCACACACATAACGTAATCCACCCATCGACTCGCCGACGGCGCCGAATCCGGCCCGGACCGAATACGGCCCCGTCTGGCCATAACCGGACACCCGAATCATGATCAGGCCCGGGTTGATCTTCTTGAGTTCCTCATAGCCCAGGTTCCACCTTTCCATCGTTCCCGGCCGGAAATTCTCGAGCAGGAAATCAGCCTTCGAGATCAGGTCCCGCGCTATTTCCTGGCCTTCCTGCTCACGCAGGTTCAGCGTGACCGACTTCTTGTTGCGAGCGATAACCGGCCACCACAGGGACATGCCATGAGCCTTCTCCTGCCCCCATTCGCGCATCGGGTCGCCTTTGCCGGGCGCCTCGACCTTGATGACCTCGGCACCAAAATCGCCCATCAATTGCCCGCAGAATGGTCCAGCGAGCAGGGTGCCCATCTCGACCAGGCGCAGATCCTTCAGCGGGCCGGTGTTGGGGCGTTCTTCAGTCGACATGTGCAGATCCTTTCCCTACATCGGGTCTGGGCGTCGTGGAGCGCCCGGGTAACACGACCGGGGCCGCGCTGGCGCAGGGCCACCGTGTGCGCCATCCGGCGGTTTAGGTGTATTTACTAGTGTTTCGAGTCTGGGTGCTTGTAGTATAAAATATCTTGTTTTCATGTGCCTCAAACAAAATCAATGTCCGTTCAAACACGCCAAGTCTCGATAATTGAAGTCGGTCCCCGCGACGGCCTGCAGAGCGAGCCGGAGATCCTGACCACCGACACCAAGATCGAGTTCATCCGGCGGGCAATCGACGCCGGAATCCGGCGTATGGAGGTCACGAGTTTCGTGCACCCCAAGCGCGTGCCGCAGATGGCGGACGCCGAGGACGTGATCAACAGCCTGCCCGATCGCGACGACGTGATTTTCATCGGCCTGGTGCTTAATCGGCGCGGCTTCGACAGAGCGCGCGACGTCAACATAGACGAGATCGGCATGGCCTGTGTAGCGAGCGATACGTACTGTCAGCGCAACCAGGGCATGTCGATGGACGACTCGATCAATTCCTGGCTCGACATTGCCAGAGATGCCAAGGCGGCCGGCATTCGAGCCAATGTGATGATTTCTTCCGCGTTCGGGTGTCCTTTCGAGGGTGAAGTGCCATTGCAGCGTGTGCTCGACATGGTCGATCGGGTCATCGAGGCAGAACCCGTCGAACTCGGTATCGCCGACAGTATCGGCGTCGCCGTGCCGGACCAGGTAGCAGAACTGCTCGGCGCGGTCAGCGAGCGAATCGGCGACCTGCCAATCCGTTGCCATTTCCACAATACGCGCAATACAGGGCTGGCGAATGCACAGGCGGCGCTGCAAGCAGGCGTCGCATCGCTGGATGCCAGCATCGGCGGTATCGGTGGTTGCCCGTTCGCGCCCGCCGCAACCGGCAACATACCTACGGACGACTTGTTGTACATGCTCGACCGCTCCGGCGTCGAGACGGGTGTGTCGTTAGAGAAAATAATTGAAACCAGCGGCTGGTTGCAGGAGCAACTCGGTCGGGGAGTGCCCGCGATGCTGCCGAAAGCCGGCATATTCCCACAGGTCGCTGAACAATACAGGGAAGCCAGCTGACGGCGAGGGAATTATCGCGATAAGAATTAACGTTAAAGCGTTAAGAATCGAAAACAGCCGCTCGCATCGTAAAGAATTGTGTTGATTGTCTCGTCGTGAAAACGAGGCATTTTTTTGATTGAAATTGTAGAAAGTCTAAGGTGAAACCATGAGTTACCGTCTTGGTGTAGATGTCGGGGGTACGTTTACGGACCTGTTGCTGATCAGCGAGGAAACCGGCGAAACGTATACGGCAAAGGTTCCTTCCACGCCGGAAGATTCGTCCGTCGGCGTCCTGAATGGAGTTGCACGGATCTGCGATGAATCCGGCGTAGACCCAAACAAGATCGGACGTGTCATGCACGGCACGACGGTCGCGACCAACGCAGTGTTGCAGGGCAAGGGCGCGAAGGTCGGCCTCGTCACGACGCAGGGATACGAGCAGACGCTGCAGGTTGCGCGTTCGTTCTGTCCAGGCGGGCTGGGGGGCTGGGTGACCTTTAACAAGAACCCGCTGCTGGCCCCGTTGGAGCTGACGATAGGTGCGAACGAGCGTATGGATGCCAACGGCAACATTGTGCGCGAGCTTGACGAAAACGAACTGCGCAAGGACCTGGAAACGTTAAAAGCGACCGGCGAGGTCGAAGCGCTGACGATTTGTTTCGTGAACGCCTATATAAACGGCGACAACGAGCAGAAAGCCGCGAACATCGCACGCCAGGTGTTCGGCGATACACCGATCTCCATTTCCAGTGAAGTTGTTCCCGAGATGCAGGAATATGAGCGCACCGAAACGACGGTGATGAACTCATACGTGCGTCCGGAGATGCAGCTGTATATCGATAACCTGCAGGCGGCACTCAACGAGCGCATGGGCGATGACCTGCTGTTGTCGCTGCTCCGTTCCGACGGAGGCCTGGCTTCCGGCCGTTCCGCGGCTGATTCGCCGGTCAACATGCTGATGTCAGGCCCGGCCGGCGGCGTT
>CAZISL010000033.1:0-6909 GCA_964541975.1 uncultured Chromatiaceae bacterium
CCGGCCCAGGCGGGCACGATGACGAGAATACCGCACAGGGCGCCGACGGCGGGCGGGATCGGCGTCGGGTATTGCAGGACCCAGACGAACGCGCATAACCACCAGCCCAGGCTGACCCACAGTATGGGCATCAGCGGCAGCGGATCCGGCACGTACAGCAGCACAACGGCCATCAAACCGGTGATAAGTGCGACGTAGATTGACCTCGCGAAGTAAGAATCCAGTGACAGGAAGCCACTCCATTCCCAGGCGCCGATGACGACGAAAACGCCAAGAATGCCGAGTGCTGCGGCCGGCGGCAGCGTAAAAAAGACCAGCAGCAGAACCGCGATCAGGACGACCGCCGTCACGACGCGTTGCATCAGCTTACTCAAAGCTGATGCCTCCCGAACGCGACCGACGGCAGGCGATACATGGCAACTCTGGACACCAGCGAGGCGGCCACCGGCCTAGTCCGCGCCGGCCTTTTTCTGCAGGTCGCCGACGCGACCGAACCGACGCTCGCGATCGCTGAAGAAACTCAGCGCCTGGGCGAGGTCATCCGTGCCGAACTCCGGCCATAATGTATCCGTGAACCAGATTTCGGTGTAGGCGAAATTCCATAACAGAAAGTTGCTGACACGATTCTCCCCGCCGGTGCGAATCAACAGGTCCGGATCCGGCAATCCGGCCAGGGATACGTGACGCGCCACGACGGCTTCGTCGATATCGTCCGGATCGATCTCGCCGGCCTTCGCTTTGGCGGCAAGCTTCCGAACCGCCTCGACGATGTCCCATCGGCCGCCGAACGCGACCGCCAGTACGAGCTGCATTCGGCTGTTGCCCGCCGTCTTCTGCTCCGCGTCGTCGATTCGCTTCTGCAGGATCGTCGGGAGATTCTGTCGCGCACCGATGAACTTAAGCCGGATGCCGTTCTCATGCAGTGCGTCGACCTCGCGCTGCAGCACCTCGACGAACAGGCGCATCAGCGCGTTGACCTCTTCCGCCGGACGTTTCCAGTTCTCGCTGCTGAAGGCAAACAGCGTCAGGACCTCGACGCCGGCCTGCGCGCACGCTTCCACGATATTGCGCGCGGACTTGACGCCGGCCCGATGCCCTGAAAACCGGGGCTTGCCATGGCGATTCGCCCACCGCCCGTTGCCGTCCATGATGACGGCCACATGCCGGGGCAACGGAGGCACGGTATTGTCGGGTTTGGCACTCAAGTCAACTTCTCAAATAAAACTTAAGTATTTACTAGAAGTCCATGACTTCCTTTTCTTTTTCCGCGCACAAACGGTCAATCTCCGCGATATGATTGTCCGTCAGAACCTGGATTTCCTGGTGCGCCCGCCGGTCGTCATCCTCGGTGATATCCTTTTCTTTCAGGAGCTCCTTGACGTGATGCAGGCAGTCGCGCCGGATGTTACGTACCGCGATCCTGACGTTTTCGGCATCGTGCTTGACGACCTTGACCAGATCCTTGCGACGCTCCTCGGTCAAGACCGGCAACGGGACACGGATCACGGTGCCCGCCGTCGTCGGGGTCAAACCCAGATCGGAGTTCATGATCGCCTTCTCGATGACCGGAATCATTTGCCGCTCCCAGGGCGTCAGAGACAGCGTGCGCGCGTCTTCGACGGCGACGTTGGCGACCTGGTTCAGGGGCGTCTCGGTGCCGTAATAGTCTACGTGTAAGTGGTCCAGCAAACCGACATGGGCGCGCCCGGTGCGCAGCTTTTTGAACGTCTGGCCGAGCGCTGCCACACTCTTGTCCATGCGGGTATCGGCGTCTTTTTTGATGTCCTCAATCATGTCCCTGGTCCTCCTCTCGTCACGCGCGAACGATCGTGCCGATGTTCTCTCCGTCAACCAACTTCACCAATGCACCCGGGTGGGTCAGGTCAAAGACCCGGATTGGCAGATCGTTGTCGCGACACATGACGATGGCTGTCGCGTCCATTACATTCAATTTATCAGTCAGCACCTTGTCGAACACCAATTCGGGGTAGCGCACGGCGTCGGGATTCGTCATCGGATCGGCTGAATAGACACCGTCGACCTTGGTCGCCTTGACCAGAATGTCCGCCCCGATCTCGATGGCCCGCAAGGCCGCCGCCGTATCCGTCGTGAAAAACGGGTTACCGGTTCCGGCCGCGAAGATCGTGACGCGGCCCTTTTCGAGGTGTCGCACGGCGCGGCGACGGATGTAGTCTTCGGAAATCTGGTGGATCTGCAACGCGGACATGACCCGCGACGGAATATCCAGCCGCTCGAGCGCGTCCTGCATCGCCAGCGAGTTGATGACGGTCGCCAGCATACCCATGTGATCGCCCGTCACGCGATCCATGCCGGCCCTCGCCAGGCCGGCGCCGCGGAAGATATTACCGCCGCCGATCACGACACCGATCTGCACACCCTTGTTGTGAATCTCGCGAATATCCTTCGCGATTCCGCCGAGCATGTCGGGATCGATACCGTAGTTTTCCCGTCCCAGCAGCGCTTCGCCGCTGAGCTTCAGCAGAATCCGACGGTAAGGCAGTTCGCTGTTCGGCACGATTCAGGCCTGAGCGTTGACTTGGGCCTGCACTTCCTCGGCGAAATTCTCGGTCTTCTTCTCGATTCCTTCGCCGACCTCGAGCCGATAAAACGTATTGACCGTGGCGCCTGACTGGCCCAGCAGCTTACCCACGCTGACGTCAGGATCCTTGACGAACGGTTGGCCGACGAGCGTGATCTCGTTGAGAAATTTTCGCATGCGGCCCTCGACCATCTTCTCGACGATGTTCGCGGGCTTGCCTTCCTGAGCCGCCTGATCCACCAGGATCTTGCGCTCCTTGTCCTGCGCCTCGGCCGGAACGTCGTCCGGGGCAATGAACGCGGGGCCGGTCGCCGCGATGTGCATCGCGATGTCGCGACCCAGCTCCTCGTCGCCACCTGTCAGGTCGACGATCACGCCGATCTTGACGCCGTGCAGGTAGTTACCGACCTGCCCCTGCGGAGCAATCGTCTCGAAGCGGCGCACGCTGACGTTCTCGCCGATTTTGGCCACGAGCGCATTGCGCGCGTCCTCGAACGTTCCGCCATCGACGGGCAACGCCATCAGCGCCTCGACATCGACCGGCCGCGCATCCACGATCAGCTGCGCGGCGCGTCGAGCAAACGCGATGAAATTCTCGTCCTTGGCGACGAAATCCGTTTCGCAGTTGACCTCGACGATCGCGGCGAGGTCGCCGCTGGTCGCGAGTTCGATGCGACCTTCCGCCGCAATGCGGCCAGACTTCTTGGCAGCGGACGCCTGGCCACGTTTGCGCAGGTATTCCTGAGCCGCCTCGAGGTCGCCCTTCATTTCCACGAGTGCTTTCTTGCACTCCATCATTCCGGCCCCGGTCAGTTCGCGGAGCTCTTTTACCAAGCTGGCTGTGATCGTCATGTCCGTGATCTCATCGTGTCAGTACCCGCTGCGACGCGGGTGGCGCGGGCGCGTGAACTGTGCCGCCGCCGATTTCAAGACTTGTCTGGTTCCGCGTCCGCGGCTTCTGGTGCCGGAGCCTCGGCCGGAGCCTCCGGCGGAGCTTCGGGCGCGGCCTCGTTTGCAGCCTCGGCCGGAGCTTCGGGCGCGGCCTCGCCTGCAGCCTCGGCCGGAGCCTCCGCCGCTGCCTCAGCTTCAGCCGGCGCATCCTCGGCTTTCGGCGCAGCTGCTTCTTCGGCGGCCGCCGCACGCTTCGCGCTCGGATCGGCCTTCTTGGACTCGGCATTCGCCGCCGAACGCGTCTTGCGACCGCCACGCTTCGGCTTCTGCTGGGTAGGACGGCCTTCCTCGTCCAGTTCGACGAAGTCGTCTTCGCCGACCGGCAGCGTTGGCAGTGATTCCTTGCCGAGCAACGCGGCATCGGCAATGCCCGAAGCATACAGTTGCGCCGCACGCATCGCATCGTCATTGCCAGGAATGACGTAGTCGATATCGTCCGGCGCACAGTTCGTGTCGACGATGCCGACGACCGGTATACCGAGGACCTTCGCCTCGTGAACGGCGATCTTCTCGTAACCGACGTCGATGACAAAGATCGCATCCGGCAGGGACGACATGTCCTTGATGCCGCCCAAGGTCCGCTCGAGCTTCGCCTTCTCGCGGTTCAGTCCAAGGACTTCCTTCTTGGTGAGTCGGCCGAACGTGCCGTCGGCGTCCATCTCCTCGATATCCTCGAGGCGCTTGATCGACTGCTTGATCGTCTTGAAGTTGGTCAGCATGCCGCCGAGCCAGCGATGGCTGACAAACGGCATGCCGCAGCGCGCGGCCTGCTCCCGGACCGCCGCGCCTGCCGACCGTTTCGTGCCGACGAACAGGATCTTGCCGCGATTCGCGACCAGCGACTGCACGAAGTTGCAGGCATCACGATACAACGGCACCGTGTGCTCGAGATTGATAATGTGGATATTATTGCGGGCGCCGAAAATAAACGGCGCCATTTTGGGATTCCAATACCGGGTCTGGTGGCCAAAGTGCACACCAGCCTCCAGCATCTTCCGCATGCTGACTTCTGTCATGTTGAACTCCGTTGGGTTGAGCCTCCACACACCCCATGCGACAACCACGCTCATGGCGCGGCACCCAGTTACATGTGTCGGTGTGTGTGTGTATTTCGTTGCCTCGAGGGCGCGCGCTTTATACCATACCCATCGTCGGGCAACAATGTGCCGCGCAAACACCGGCCCCGGCAGGATCGCCAGCGCCGCGAATCGTAATTATTAGTGTCGGAAAACATTACAGGCTGACGCCGTCCGGTCGACATGCCGCGGACGATCGTCGCCACACCACCGTTTTCGCGGCCCACAGGTAGACCCAGTGCTGAAACCACAACGACTTTTGATAACGATCAAGACGCCCGAGGAACAGGAGCTCATGCGGACGTCCGGCAGGCTCGCGGCCAACGTCCTCGATATGCTCGGCGAGCACATCGTCCCCGGCGTTACGACGAACGAACTAGACCGGATCTGCCACGACTTCATGGTCGATGTGCAGGACTCGATCCCCGCCCCCCTCAACTATCGAGGTTTCCCGAAGTCGATCTGCACATCGGTCAATCACGTGGTCTGCCATGGCATCCCGGCCGACAAGCGGCTGAAGAATGGGGACATCGTGAACATCGACATAACCGTGATCAAAAACGGTTTTCACGGTGACACGAGCCGTATGTTTCACGTCGGCAAGCCGAATGTGAAAAGCCAGCGCGTCGCGCAGGTCGCCTTCGACGCCATGTGGAAGGGTATCCAGCAGATCCGCCCGGGTGCACACCTCGGAGATATCGGTTACGCCATCCAGACATACGTCGAGGCGCAACGCTGTTCCGTCGTGCGTGAGTATTGCGGACACGGCATCGGCCGGGTATTTCATGAAGACCCGCAGGTACTGCACTACGGCCGGCGCGACACCGGCATCGAGATCGCGGAAGGCATGACATTCACGGTCGAGCCGATGGTCAATTTCGGTAAACGGCACGTGAAACTGCTCCCTGACGGCTGGACTGTTGTGACCAAAGATCACTCGCTGTCAGCACAGTGGGAGCACACGATCTTGTGTACGCGAGACGGCTACGAGGTTTTAACGCTCGGAGCCGAGGATCGCGACCGATGCCCGTAACCGCGAAAAACGCCGCTGCCGAAGAAACGCTGACGCAATCCGTGGAGGACCTGAGGCTCGCCACGGAAGTCATGACGGGCGACCTCGCCGAGATCGATTGGCCGAGGCTGGAATTGCGACTCGCCGAACCAGGACTGGACATGCCCGGCCTGAGGCGCGTTCTCGCCGGCGGCAATGCCGCTTTGACCCTGCAGTTCACGCATGGCGCAACGGCCGGAAGGCTCGTCGCCGATCGATCGAAGCTGATCGACCTGATCCTGCTCGCCGCTTGGCGCCTGAAGGTCGAACACCGTCTGACCGGTGCCGCGCTGATCGCGGTGGGCGGTTACGGCCGCGGCGAGTTGCTGCCGAAATCCGACGTCGACCTCCTGATCCTGCTGGATGATCATCAGCACGCGCAGGCGAAGGAACCGATCTCGGATTTCCTGACCCTGCTCTGGGACCTCGGTCTGGACATCGGCCACAGCACGCGCAATGTCGACGAATGCAAGCAGCAGGCACACGACGATATCAGCGTGGTCACGAGCCTGATGGAATCCCGCCTGCTCACCGGCCCGGAGAATCTGTTCGACGATATGCAGCACGTCATCGGGCCGGACCAGATCTGGTCGACGCGCAGCTACTTCGAGGCGAAACTCAAGGAGCAGCACGCGCGGCATGCCCGCTACGATGACACCGCCAACAACCTGGAGCCTAACGTCAAAGGAACGCCGGGCGGCCTGCGCGACATCCAGATGATCGTCTGGGTGACGAAACGCCATTTCGGGACGAGCAAACTGAACGAGCTCGTCGAACACGATTTCCTGACGGCCGGTCAACTCCGGTTGCTGCAGCAGGGCCGCGAGTTCCTGTGGCGGATTCGCTTCGCGTTACACACACTGACCGGTCGTCACGAAGACCGGCTGTTATTCGACTACCAGTCGCGGATCGCAAAGCTGTTCGGTTACAAGGATGCATCGTATATGTTGGCCGTCGAGCAGCTGATGCAGCGCTATTACCGGACGGTCATGGACCTGTCGCGCCTGAACGAAATGCTGCTGCAGCTGTTCCAGGAAGCGATCCTGATGAACCCGAACGTCGCCGCCGAGCCGCTGAACGAGCGTTTCCAGATCAAGAATGGTTTCCTGCAAACCGTCGCCACCGACACCCTGGAGGAGCATCCGTCGGCCATGCTCGAAATGTTTGTCCTGCTGCAGCAGCGCCCTGAACTGAAGGGCGTCAGCGCGACGACGATCTCCGCCATCAAGCGCTCCGTGCACCTGATCGACGATGAATTCCGCCAGGACCCG
>CAZISL010000034.1:0-16531 GCA_964541975.1 uncultured Chromatiaceae bacterium
TCGACCTGAATTCCACTGTCAATACGGGTAATACCGACAACGCGGCCGCCACGCTGCAGTTCAAGACAAACCTGAAGAAGGGCGACCACCGGCACATTGGCAACCTGACGTTCGCGCGCGAGGAACAGAACAACGTGTCCGTCAAGGAACAGGATCGCATCGACTATTCGTACAACTGGAGCTTCAGGGACCCATGGTTCGTGGCACTGAACGCCGCGGCGGAGCGCGACCCGATCAGAGACCTGAATCATCGTGCCAGTCTCGGTACCGGTATCGGTTACAACTTCTGGGATGACGCGGCACGATTCTTCCAGCTCCAGGCGGTCGTAGGCTACCTGACGGAGGAGTTCGACGTGCGGGACCCGAACACGAGCGAGGTCACCGGTACGGAATCGAACGACAGTGCTATCGCGGGCTGGATCCTGCGCTTCAGCTACCGGCTGATCAAGGACCTGACGATCTTCCACGACCATTCGGCGACGACCAACATCTCCGGTCGTACCAACAATATCTTCCAGTCGCAGACCGGCGTCCGCTACGAGATCACGGATCTGCTGTACGCCAACTTCCAGTTCGACTTCGATAGCGAATCGGAGCCGGCGCCCGGCAGCGCGAGCACCGACACGACGACGCTGCTCGGCCTGGGCCTCGAATTCTGACCGGCCGGCGGAACGCGTCGACCGACGCGGGCGGGGCGTTATAATCCCCGCCCGTTTTTGCTCCGGGTTTACGCCCCGGAAGGCATAGGACAAACCATGGCAAACATAGTTGTGGCGGCGCTGTACCGTTTCGTCGCGATCGACGATCCGGCCGCCCTGCGCGAGCCGCTGCTGCACGTCATGCAACGTCATGGCGTCAAAGGTACGGTCCTGCTGGCCCGCGAAGGCATCAACGGCACCGTCGCCGGCAGCCGTGAAAGCCTCGACGCCCTGCTCGACTGGCTACGCAGCGATCCGCGCTTCCAAGACCTGGAACACAAGGAGTCCCTCACCGACAATCCGCCGTTCTCGCGCACCAAAGTGCGGCTCAAGAACGAAATCGTCACGATGGGCGTACCGGACATCGATCCGAACGACATCGCCGGCACCTACGTCGAACCACATGACTGGAACGCGCTGATCCAAGATCCCGATGTCACGCTCGTCGACACGCGCAACGACTACGAATACAACGTCGGCACCTTTCGCGGCGCGATCAACCCGCACACGACGACGTTCCGCGAGTTCCCACAATTCGTCAGTGAAAGCCTGGACCCGGCCCGGCACAAGAAGGTGGCCATGTTCTGCACCGGCGGCATTCGTTGCGAGAAATCGACCGCCTACCTGAAGCAACTCGGCTTCGACGAGGTCTACCACCTGCAGGGCGGCATCCTGAAATACCTCAAGGAAGTCCCTGAGTCGCAGTCCGCATGGGACGGCGAATGCTTCGTGTTCGACGAGCGCGTGACGGTCGACCATCAGCTGCAGCCCGGCAGTTACGATCAGTGTCACGCGTGCCGGATGCCGATCTCCGATGATGACAAAAGTAGCGAAAAATACGTCAAAGGCGAGACCTGCCCGCACTGCTATGATGAACGTACCGACGATCAGCGACGGCGCTACCAAGAACGCGAGCGACAGGTCGAACTGGCGGCCCGCCGCGGCGAGCCGCACCTCGGCTCCGACGCCGCTGGAATCGCCCGCCGCCGCCACGACGCGAAGATCGAGGCGAAGAACCGCCAGCGCGGTTAGAGGATTATTCGCCGCAATGCCGCCTGAGATGCTCAATATTCGACCTCAAACATGGCGCGGGTTCGCGGCGTCACCATGAGAAAGACAACCGACAGGCGCCCGGCGGGCCGGTGGCACTGGCTACTGATCATCATGGTGTGCTGGTCATTCCCTGGACTCGCCTACGTAGTCGATGACGGCTGGACATTGTCCTCGGATGAGAACGAGGAGCTGCAGGTCTATACCAAGGTCGTCGAGGGGCAAACCATCAAGGCGGTGAAGGCGGTAAAGGTCCTCGACGCGCCAATGACGACCCTATTGACGGTGTTGGCCGACGCCCAACTGGTGCCCGAGTGGATACCCGTCATCCGCAGGGCGGTGTTGCTGAAGGACACGAACGCGGATGGTGAATCCATCATGTACATGGTGACGAAATTTCCGTGGCCGATTAAGAACAGGGATGCCGTGGTAGAGACCGTCACCTGGTATGAGAGGACTACCAAGACGGTCTACATGGAGTCTACGGGAGTCACCGGATACGTGGAGGAGAGCAAAGGCGTCATCAGGACCCCCACTACGTATACGAGATGGAAGATATATCCCCTGGAGGACGGCAGGCTGCATGTCGAGATCATTACGCATTCGGATCCACGAGGGTTCTTTCCCGCGTGGCTGGCGAACCTGATCGTGACCCGGACGCCGGGCACCATGTTTTCCCGTTTGGAAGAGACGATGGACGATGAATCAGTGCGCAACAGGCCGTTCGACGCGATTCACGTGTTCGGGAAAGAAGTCGAGTTCTGACCGCTTCACCCGATTGCGAGATTCAGCTACGTCGCCCCATTGCGGATTTTCCGGGAAGGAACCTTTCGCTCGAAGACTCCCGAAAAGTTTTCCCGGAAAACCCTGATCGAAGTGGCGAGCTCAATTGACGCCCGCCATCGTCGTTGAGGAACCACGGTTCCCGCCGAAAGGCTCCGATGCCGAATTCGCAGGCCACCTTGCACAGACGTCGGCCGCCGGATGAGAGACCGGAGAGCGCTGGAAAGTCTTTTCCGAAGTCTTCGCCGGAAAAGACTTTCCAGCGGTAGGCCGGTCTCGGCAATCCATCCACGATCCCCGAGGGATCACCTACAAACCGGACAAATCCGACTTGCCCTTCCGCGGCTTCGCGGTGATGCCGACCTCATGCCGCGGAAACGCGCTGGCATCGATCGTATCCAGATACCCATGCCATGCAGCGAATCCGACCAGCGGCAGGATGAATATCAGCCCGATGAACCCGGTCGCGAGGCCAATCACGAGGCCGGTCAGGATCAGCGACATCCATACGAACATCGCGAGCTTGTTGCGCAGCACGGCGTTGATCGACGTAATCACTGCCGTGATTGTGTCGACGTCGCGATGCATGATCATCGGTAGCGAGAAAGCACTCGCCGAGAACGTAATGGCGGTGAAGATCGCGCCGACCGTCGTACCGATGGTCAGGTAACTGACGAGGTCGCCGATCTCGTAGTCCGACTCGGCCGGGAAGAAAATACTGATCGCCGATCCCGCACGGGCCCAGACGAGGAAGATGACGAGCAATACCAGCGCGAAAACGAGCTCGTTGCCGATGTAGCGCTTGAACGCGGCACGAAACACACGCGCCGTCGACACAGGTTCGCCCCGCTCGATCTGCGCACTGATCGCATAAGTGCCGATACAGGCCAGTGGCGCCAGAAATACGAAGCCGCCGAGCATCGCGAACAGGAACCAGAAGCTGCCGTAAGTCCATGCGAGCGCGCAGATGATCGCAATCAGCGCGGTCGAGAACACGCCGATGACTAATCCCTGCAACGGCGCCTTCCGGAAGTCGGCGATGCCGTCCCGAACCCACCCGAGCGGCGCGAGCGGTTCCAGTTCGCGGCACGGAGCCACGAACGGCAGTTCGTCGCGGTTAATCGTGTCGTTCGGTACGGTTGCCGGACTGTTCTTCTGGTCGTCAGCCATGCGCCCCCCGGTCATCACTACGACAATACGAAGATGTATTCTCCACCAGTTGGTGGTCGACGTCGATACGGGGTTTCCCCTGAGGCCGCCGCACTACAGAATGATGGCAACCGCTCTGGAGACCCTCCCATGTCTGAAAAAGAACCAGCAGAAAAAGGCGTATCCCGCCGTGACTTCCTCAGCACGTCCGCAGCGGGTTCAGCCGCGGCCGCGTTGGCGGCTGTCGGCTATACGCCCGACGCGCGTGGCGCCCGGCCGCTGCCAGGCCTGGCCTCTGCGGCCGCGCTCAAGAATGCGCCGCAGGCGCCGTTCGACTCGCTGCGGGACTGGATCGCCGCGCTCGATGCGCACGGCCTGCTACTGCGCTTCGACCGCATCGACCAGGACGCCTACGAAATACCGGCACTGTTCTTCGAGGCGACGGACATGTACACGATGTATGGCGCGCCCTGCATCATGTTCGATGAAGTCAAAATCGAGGGCAAGTGGGTCAAGGGTCCGGTGATCATCAACGCGCAAGGTCACTGGAACACCGACGCGATTATCTGGAATCTGCCGTTTAAGCCCGACGACCACTACGAGACCTACCGCACCGCGCGTACCTATCTGCAGAAGATGCTGGCCGATAATCGCGGGCGTTACCCCGAACTACCGCCCGTCGAGGTTTCGCGAGACCAGGCTCCCGTCAAGGAAGTCGTCCTGAACGGGGACGAGGTCGACATCACGAAGTTCGCCTTCGTCAAGACGAACCCCGCCGACGGCGGACGCTACGTGAATACCGGGTCGCATTTCATGCTCGACCCTGAACTTGGTCTTAACTTCGGCACCTACCGTTGCCAGATCAAGGGGCCGCGTAAGCTCGGCATCAACCCGGAACCGAACCAGACCGGTCACAAGTTTCTGATGCGCGCGCGCGAACGCGGCGAGAAGACGATGAAGTACTCCATCGTACTCGGCCAGGATCCCTATATTTGGTTCATCAGCGGCACGCGCGTGGCGCCGCGCGGCTTCGGCGCCACGCCCAGACCGGCCGACGAACTGGCGATCGCCGGCGGCATGCGCGGCAAGCCGATCGAGATGGTCAAGTCCGAGAATACGGACATCATGATTCCGGCGCATGCCGAGATGGTGATCGAAGGCACGGTCGACCTCGACCCCGACTCGATGGAGCCGGAAGGCCCGTTCGGCGAGATGTTCGGGTACCTCGGCGCGGTCAAACCGAAGAACTTCGTCATGCGCATCGACACGATCACGCATCGTAAGGATCCGTGGTTCATGAACGCGATGACCGGCATGCAACGCGGCATGGTCACGGCGCCGATGGATGCGCTGTATAGCGTGCTGCTCAAGCGAACCGTGCCACAATTTGTTGAATACACCAATCCGCAGGACACGATGGGCATCGTGGTCATGAGCATCGACAAGACCGGCCCCGGACAGGGAATGAAGGGCGGCATGGCCATCGCTCAGCGCAACCCGATTGCGAAGGTGGTCATCGTCGTCGACAAGGACATCAATGTCCTCGACCGCACCGACGTGATGTTCGCCATCGGCTCGCGCTGGCAGCCTCACCCCGCCAGCGCGATCATCGAGGAGACGCTGGGCCTGTTCACAGACCCGAGCCAGGTCGAATATGCGAAGACCAGCAAGATCGTGATCGACGCGACGCGCCAGCTACCCGGCGAAGGCGGCAAGGAAATATTTCCGAAGTCCAATCGCGAGTTGCTGCACGAGGGCGCGCCGGAATCCTTCGACCAGGTACGGGAGAAGTTCGCCGCAGCGCTGGCGACCTGGAAGCGCGTCTGAGTCCGGGGCCGCGCTCAGTTACCGGCCTTGGCTCGCGCTTTCGCCTGCTCGCGGACGATCGGTACCTGTTCCGGATCGACCGGCAGGAACTTGCCCAGGCCGCAGGCGACGCCCCGACGAATGCCGGCGCCCATCGTGTCGACCACGCGGATCAAATCGATGTGACACAGCTGCGATCCTCGCACTTCATAGCTAAATGCGTCAGCCCATCGCAGGCCCGAGCAACGGTGGGGCAGTTTGTTCAGGTACACGCCGGATCCGCTCGTGTAGAAGAGTATCTCGCGATCGCTCAATACGTCCGTGCGTCGAATGCGTTGCGTGTTGACGCAGTCGACGGGATCGCCGAACGCCACCTCGGCCAGCACATCTTCAGTCGCATTCTCGCCGGATTCCGATGCCGCATCTGCCTCGGCCGCGTTGGCGTCGAGCTCGATCACTTCGCTTTCTTCGTCCCGCGGCTGCGTCGTCGACTCGCGCTCGGCCGCATTGGCGTCGAGCTCGCCTATGCCGTCGGGCTCTGCGGCGGCGCCCAGCGATCCCGTCAATAGCAATGCAGCAATCGTCGGAGTAGCCAGCCTCCGCATGGGTCTTGATAGCATCCATTACTCCCGTTCTACGCTATAGTCAGACCATCATTCTAAGCGCAAGTTTCGGAGCATTCCCATGGCACTGACGCCCTCGATCATGCATGAACTGGGCAGTTCGGCGCCCGCCTTCGCATTGCCGGCGACTGATGGACGAATGGTCCGACTCGACGATTTTGCTGCGACGCCGGCCCTGCTGGTTGCCTTCATGTGCAATCACTGCCCATACGTCAAACACATCCGCGACGGATTCGTCACGTTCGCGCGAGAGTATCAGGCACGAGGGATGGCGGTCGTCGCCATCAGCTCCAATGACGCGAGCGCGCACCCGGACGATAGCCCGGAAATGATGAAAGTCGAAGCCGACCAGTACGGCTTCAATTTCCCTTACCTGCACGATGAGACACAAGAGATCGCGAAAGCCTATCGAGCCGCCTGTACGCCCGACTTTTTTCTTTATGACAATAGGAAAGGGCTGGCCTATCGTGGCCAGTTCGACGGCAGCCGCCCCGGCAACGGGGTCCCGGTGACCGGCGCGAGCCTGCGCGATGCGGCTGACGCGTTGCTAGACGGCGAGACGGTTTCGACGGATCAGTTTCCCAGCATCGGATGCAACATCAAGTGGCGACCGGGGAATGAACCAGCGTACTGAGCAGCTGCCTCAGGATCGATCGATTCCGGCGAGCCAGTTCGCATAGATCCGCATGCCGGCCGCACGCCACGTATCGACGCACGCGGGGGTCAACACTTCTTCGGGGAACGGTGGGATTGTCGCCTGCTCGAAATCTGATTCCGTCACCTGGCGCTGATATGCATTCAGCAGCCCCTTCGCTGCGTCGTCGAAATAGTGCTCAGGAAACAGTGGATACGTCTGCCGGGCGCCGGCGAGAAAACGCTGTACCTCGCGCTTGTACTCCTTCAGCAGGCTAATCGCGTCGTACTCGGGGTGCCCCTGAAAGAACACAAAATTTGAACCGCAGTTGTCGACTGCGAGATGCACACCGGCCTCCGCGCTATCGGCAAGTACCGTGACGCCCGACCGCTCCATAGCTTCCCGGGATACCGCATACCGATGCGAATGCGGCGCCTGAACAGGTGCTTCGACGCCCTCCAGCAACGGGTGGTCGCGAACCAGAATTTCGTGCGGATATACGCCCCACTGCCGAACGGGCAGCTCGGCTCTCGGCGTCTCGTGATAGTGATGCATGACCGCGTGAGTGGCCAGGCATGAGCACAACACCGACTCGGCGTTGGTGCGCCCCCACTCGATCACTTCGATCATCGGCTCCCAGAACGATTCGGTCGTAATGTCTTCCGCGACCGGGTTCGCCCCCGTGATGATCAAGGCATCAAGACCGGTGTCGCGCAGCGAGCTGAACGTCGAATAGAAATGCTCGATATGTTCATTGGCGATCTCGGCTCGATAGTCCGCGCGCACCGCGAACGGAATCACAAACAGGTTGGCCGAATCGCCGTAGGCGCTCACGAGCCGCATGAACTGGCGTTCAGTCGCCTGCAGAGCCGCGTCGGGCATCAGGTTCAGCAGGCCGATACGGAGATCGCGAAGGTCGCGATTGCGCGCACTGGCGTCGACGATCGCGACCCCGTCGCTGCGCAAGACGTCGAAAGAAGGCAAATCGGAATGCGCGATGATCGGCATAGTCTTCAGGGCAGCAATGGCCGCGGGCGGCGACTGACTACAGCGCCTTCTTCATCAGCGCCCATTCGGCGCTGGGTTTTACGGGCGGGTCGGACTGATAGCCGATCGCCAGGTAAAAGTCGATTGCGGTGCCGGTCGCCTGCAACTGCACCGAGTCCAGGTCGGCATGCCGAGCGGCGTCTTCAAGAACGGTGACGATCGCGGTCCCCACGCCACGACGATGATGCACGGGATCGACGAAGACATTAGTGATCTGTTCCTTCTCCGAGCAGAAGGCTCCCCACCCGAGCAATTCGCCGTCCTCTTCGGCGATGACCATCAGTTCCTTCTGCATTTCTTCGGCGTAAACCGTCGGCTCGCGCGTCAAGAGCCACTTCTCGATCCCGTCCTTGCCCTGAGTGCCTGCCGGCAGTCCACGCACGGCATCAACATGGACGCGGTAGATATCCTCGCAGTCCGCGCGTATCGCAGGCCGCACGATCAGCAGATCATCCATCACGCTTGTCGAGCATGTCGTAGAGCCATTTCAGAAACGATTCCAGCGCCTCGTCGTAGGCAGCGATGCTCTGGTTACACCCAGAATGGCTTTGCACCGCGGACCACCAGTCCGCCAGGCGCCCCTGCCCGACGGTCGGATCCGCCACTTCTTCGAAGTTCGCGAATACGGTCCGCTTCAGCATGCCGATGAACGGCGCGAGCGCGCAGTCGCCGAGCGTCGGCGCATCGCCGACGGCGAATGGCCCGTGACCCATGAACCGTTCGATGTACCCGAACCCCTTCGCGAACTCCGCTGCCTGCTGGTCGATGATCACCTGGTCGCGCTGCTCAGGTTTACGCATTCGTGACAACGGCGTGTTATGGGGCGCGACATACAAGTCGGTCATGCGCGCGATCATGCGCGTCTGTGCCTGCGCCAACGGCTCGGCCGGAATGAGCGCGGGCTCCGGGAACTTCGCCTCGAGGTAGTCGCAAATGACAGTAGACTCGGCGATGCACTGCCCGCCGTCCTCGAGGCTCGGAATCTTGCCGGTCGGGTTGAACCGCTTATATTCGTCGGAACCCATACCCCCGGGCGCCGACTCCATTGGCAGATCGATGCCCTTCAGGTCGGCAAACATCGCGACGCGCGCGACATACGGGGATGCAAGCGCACCAAACATCTTCATTGCAGACTCCTCACTGTTGCAGTGGCTTGCGGAAGCGCATGACCACGCGGTCCGTCCGATCACGCACGGAATCGTCGAAGACGCGTGTCGAATAGTCGTCCTTCGGATTTCGCAGGATATCGCTCTGTGCCTCCAGGACGAAACCGGCTGCTTTCATGTCGCTTTTGATAACTTCCGGATCGATACGATGCAAAGTGCCGCCGGATTCCGGCGCCGCCCCCGGCGCGGCGGCATGGTCGACGATGCCGAGTACCGCGCCCGGCTTCATCGCAGCGAAGACCTCCCGCAGGAACTGGGGCCGGTCGATCCTGGCCCAACCGATCTCGTCGTCGACGAAGTAGACGTCATGATAGGCCTTGATCATGATGACGGCGTCGAATCGCTGCACCGGTAATTCGAGCTCGTTGTTTTCGGCGATCAGCTGCTCGACGTTCGGCAATCGCCCTTCACGGTAGCGCTCTGCGACCTCGGTCCCGGCGAACGACAGGTACGGCGTGTTGTTGTGCGCCACGACGCGTCCCGCGGGACCGACCAGGTACGACAGCAGCTCGGCGTAGTAACCGCCACCGGAGTAAAGGTCGAGCACGGCCATGCCCGGCTGGATACCGAAGAATTCGAGTACGGCCGCCGCCTTGCGGCGGTCGTCCTGAGTGCGATCGGCAGGCCTGCGCTGTGGGTTCTTCAGCGCGGCATCTGCGGCGGCCGGTTGCGCGATCGCAGACGAAGACGGGCGCGAGCTGCCCATCGCGCCATTGGCCATGCGCGCCGAGGCCTCGGGATCGAGACCGCTGCAACCGGACGCGACCACCAACACGGCGGCCAGCGCCGCTTTACAGATCCAGGCAATTTTTCTCATGCGGCGGCCTCACAGGTTCGCGGGTCGCCAATCGTACCGCAGTTACGGGCGATTTCGCCCGCTATCGGGGTCGCAGGGCGGTGACCAGCCGCTGTACCGCTTCACGCACATCCTGCGGCAAACGGTCGACATGACCCGCGATCTCACGGGACTCGGCGCTGATATCGGGTACGTGAACGCGATCGTTGGGCTCGCCCCTGCCCTGTATCAGCCAGTACGGATTCACGTTGAGCTTGTCCGCGAGGTTCAGCGCGACGATGGCGGACATCGACTTGCCACCGTTGGTTTCCCACTTGGATACGGCAGCGTTGGTCACGTCGGCGGCCATGGCAATTTCTTTCTGATTAAGGCCACGCTCGCGGCGCTTGTTCCGGAGACGGGATCCAATAGTGCTCATGATTTTTCCTCCAATCGCGGCGATCCTCGACACAGATTAGTTACTGGATACCTTATGGATCCGGACGAATCCGATCTGGTTCTCCCCGGTCAAACCGTAGTCAATGAGCATCAAACCGCGGATTAACGTTTACATCGCAACGCGGCAATGCGCTGCCTGCCAAACATCAAGTTGTCCGGCGATCTGCCGATAAACAGCGTACGCAACCGCTATTCATAATCATGCAGGCAGACCAGATCGCCATCGGAGCATTCGTCGGGGGGCTGGCGGCTTTCGCCGTCAAGGGTCTCGTCGACCTGTTGTTCCATCATTTCGGTGGGCGCCGCGCGCAGAACCAGAAAGAGGTGCTGGCCGATGCCGCATGGCGCGAGATCGATCGCGTCCGGCTGCGCCAGCGCTCGTACCTTTACAAGCAGTTCGACGACAAGCTACACACGGCAGTTCGTGAGATGTCGCGGGGCTGGAACCGGATGTCGCGGGTCTATGCTGCTCGCGATCAGTTCATCATGCTCAAGCGGCTCGCCCCGGACACGGTCATCGACGCCGCACGCGCCATGTGCGACATCTGCGTCGACATGATGCAATACGGTTACAGCGACGTCTTACACAATCGCTTTCACCGCGCACAAATCGAATTCCGCCGGGCGTGCAGCGAGGATTTGAAGCGCCCGAACGAGACGACGGTTGAGGACGAGCAGCGCAAGACAAGGGCCCGACGCAAGCGCAAGTATATTTCGCCGTACAGCTAGATTCAGGCCTTTAGTCCGCTTCGAGCATGTAATCGCGCAACGCGAAGAATGGCGGCGAACCCGCGCCGATCAGGCGCTCATTAAATTCCTGCCAACTGAATTGATCGCCTTTCATCGCCCGGTACTCGCCGAGGATTTCGTCGATAGCGTGATAGCCGGCGAAATATGTCGCGAGCTGAACGGCGCCGAGTTTGGCGCGCGTCAGCTTTCCGCGGGCCTCGGCCTCCTGCTGAAAGCCGCGCTCTATCATTAGCTCGACCGCCTCTTGCTCCGGCCAGTTGGTCGTCTGCAGGCGGATATCGATGATCGCGTTCACGATGGCGCGAATGTGGAGTTTTTTTCCGGCGAGCTGCTGGAGTTCGTCGCCAAACGGCCGGTCCGGGTAGATCGTGAATCCCTCTTCGACGAGCTGCGTCTCGATATAGCTCGCCCAGCCTTCGACCATCGGGCCGTTCCTAAACACCCTCGGCGTGATGCGCTCGCTACGGTTGGAGTATTCGAGCTGCACGAAATGACCCGGAACGCCTTCGTGAATATAGACCAGCGCCAGTGCGGGTCGGTTGTATTCCTGCAGAAAGCCGTCGGCCCGCGACAGGAACTCCAGGTCCCAGTACCAGACCGATTCGCTCTGTGGCTCGAACGGCGGCGCCGTCTGGATCTGCGCGACGGCATAGCCGGACAGGTGCGGAGGAATCTCCTCGATGCGCAGCTTGGAGGTCGGCGGCAAGTCGAGGAGGCTGTTCTCCTCGACGAAACCGACGATCGCGTCGGCCATCGCGTAACTGTCCTCGATCAGGCTGTCGACCGTCGAATGATCCTCGGACATTCGGTCGAATACATTCTGCGCGATCTCACGGTCGGCCAGTTCGGCGGCCGGGCGAATGGCGCCGCTCTCGATTTCTTCGACGAGATAAACGTCGTGGATACGGCGGGCGATTTCGATGACTTCGTCGTAGGCCGTATCGAGCGCCCGCTCGGCCTCGGCCAGCAGCTCCTCTGGCTCGAGCGAGTAGTCCATCCGGTAAAGATACTGAGCCGCATACGTTTCACGGCCGACACGCCAGGGACCGTCCGGCCGGGGAAGGATATCCGCGACGAACCAGTTCTTGAATCGTTCGATCGCGGCCGCCGCCTCGCGGCAGCTACCCCGGATCCCGTCCGCCTCCGTCGGCTTCAAGGCAGCCGCGGCCAGCAACTCGGGGAGCGTGCGCTCGAAGACACTATTCTCCCCGTACATCTTCGCCAGTCGCGACGCGACGGTCTCTTTGCGGACGGCGCTCGGCTGGTTGTATGGCGCCATCAACGCCCGTCGAGCCTGGTCGAGGAACCGCGGCGCAGCGGCGCAACGTTCGCCGAAGCTCCGCAGACGGTCGGGCGCCGGCGCATAATCGCGCATGATCAGGACGTTCAAGGCAGAACCCAGTTGCGTCACGTATCCCAGCGGGTCGAGCGGCTCGTCGAGCCGCGTCAGGCTAACGATCTGCAGCTCCACGCGCGTGCGCAGAATATGGTGATCGACGCGATCCTCTTCGGACAGCGTCTCCGGGTCGATAGCGGCGAGCCGTTCGCGCAGGAACAGGTGGGTCGAGTATCGGTCGGCCCAGGTAGCAGCCGAATGATCCGGCAGTCGCCGGTCGAAGAAATACGGGTCCGCATCGGTGCCGTGAATACCGATCTGCGACGCATACACCGGATCGTCATGGGTCAGGTACTCGACATAGGCTGCGGCGAGGCGATTGATATCCCGCTCGGCATTGATGCGCGTCCGCCAGTCTTCTGCGGAAAATTCGGACGCGTTGCCGGCGGCCGCCACGACCATCAAAGAGCACGTCGCCGCCAGCCTGGCGAGCAGGTTTACCGTACACTGCGCCACAGAGTTCTCCCGAGCAATAAGCATCTAATTATAGCGGGATCGATTTACGGTCATGACCAACCTGCTGCTGTACATCATCTCGGTACTGATATGGGGTTCGACGTGGCTCGCCATCGAGTTTCAGCTCGGCGTGGTTGCCGTGGAGGTGTCCCTCGCCTACCGCTACCTGATCGCGGCCGGGCTCGCTTTTGCCTGGTGCGCGCTGCGCCGCTTACCGCTCCGCTTCGACTGGCGCGGGCATGTCTACTTCGCCCTGATGGGCATGTTCATGTTCGGGCTGAATTATATCGCCGCGTATACCGCGCAGATCTATATCACGTCTGCACTGAATGCGATCGGCTTCTCGGCGATGGTGTGGATGAACATCATCAATGCACGCATCTTTCTCGGTTCGCGTATCGATCGGAATACCGCCGTCGGCGCAGGCCTCGGCATCGTCGGCATCGTGATCATCTTCTGGCCGGAGGTGCAATCGATCTCGCTGTCCGACCAGACGTTCATCGGCGCGTGCCTGTCGCTGACCGGCGCGCTGCTCGCATCATTCGGTAACGTCATCGCGCAGGCGGCACAGCAACGATCGCTGCCGGTCATGCCGTCGACGGCATGGAGCATGCTGTATGGCGCGATTCTGAACACCGGGTTCGCGGTTGCACGCGGCAAGCCGTTCGACTTCGATCCGTCGCCCGCGTATCTGACGTCGCTGCTGTTCCTGGCCGTCTTCGGCTCGGTCGTCGCGTTCGGTTGTTACCTGACGCTGCTCGGCAGGATCGGCGCGAATCGCGCCGGCTACTCGATGGTCATGATACCGATCGTCGCGTTGGTGCTGTCGGCGATGTTCGAAGGACTCGAGCTCGAATTCAACATCCTCGTCGGCGTCGCGATTGCGCTGGCCGGCAACGTTGCGATTCTCGCCAGCGGAAGACGGGCTCGCCGCGCGGCGAGAGAGGCGGCCGGCGGCTAGTCGCCGAGCGAGTCGATCGCCTCAAGCCTCGCGGCCTCGAATTCGTCACCCGGCGTCCAGGTCGGCATTTCGTCGGCGTTCGCGACGATGAGACCCACCCAGAAACCGAGCCGCGCGTCTTCGACCTGGCCCTCGAGCGTCCACCCATCATAGTACTCGTCGCTCGGCTGGTGATAGCGAATGCTCTCGTAGGCTTCGATCTGCTCCTTGCCCCACCCGTCCGGACGACCGATGAATTTCAGTGGCCTGTCGAAGTAAGTGGCCGGTACGCCGATCTTGGCGAAGTTGAACTGGTCCGAACGATAGTAGTAGCCGCGGTCGGGATATTGATCGGGCACGACACCGCGATCCTGTCTCGCGGCGACGAGTTCGGTGACCTCGCCGAGCGATGACTTGCCGTAACCGATATAGGTGACGTCCGGCGAACGGCCCCAGATGTTGCCGCCGTCATAGTTCATGTTCGCCGCTATCCGCCCGGGCGGAATCGTCGGATTCTGCGCGTAGTACTGTGAACCGAGCAGCCCCTGCTCTTCTGCGCCAACCATCGCGACGAGGATCGAGCGCCGCGGTGCTGTTTGCAACGCGGCATACGCGGCCGCGATATTGAGCACGGTGCTGACGCCGAGCGCGTTGTCTCGCGCGCCGTTATAGATGTCATCACCGGAATCGTCCGGCACGCCGACACCGAGATGATCATGATGCGCGGTCAGGACGACGAACTCGTCCGCCAGTTCCGGATCGCTGCCCGGTAATACGCCCAGCACGTTCGCGGTCTGCGTCTTAGTGATGCCGAGATCGAGTGCCAGCGACGTTGTAACGCCGAGCGGGACCGGCTCGAAGTCGGGACTGCGCGCCGACTCGACCAGTGTCGCCAGGTCTTTACCCGCCATCGCCACCAGCTCCACGGCCGCTGCCTCGGTCACCCAGGCTTCGATCTGCAGAAATGGAGCCCCCGTCGCCGGCAACTTGAAGTATTCGCCGGTCCACGACGTCTGCACGACCTGCCACGGATAACCGGCCGACGGCGTCGTGTGGATGATGATCGCGCCGACCGCGCCCCGACGCGCCGCGCTTTCGTATTTGTACATCCAGCGACCGTAGTAAAGCCGGGTGACGCCGTCGAACAGGTCCGGATCCCATTCCGGGTCGTTATTCATCATCAGCAGGATCTTGCCGCTCAGGTCCTGACCCTTGAAATCATTCCAGTCGTACTCGGGTGCTTCGATGCCGTAGCCAACGAAGACGATCTCTGCGTCTTCGACCGACGCGCGCTCGGCCTGGGCGCCGCTCGTCGCGACAAATTCGTCCCAGCGTGCGAACTCCAGCGCCTTGTCGCCGGCCGTGAATACCCAGGCTTCCGGCACGACGGGGTCGATGCCGACGATATCGAACCGCTGCAGCCAGGTGCCGTCCGCCGCGGCTGGCTGGTAACCGATTGCCGCGAGCTGTTCCGACAGGTACTCCTGGGTCTTGCGGTCACCCGCACTGGCGGGCCAGCGCCCCTCGAAATCGTCGCCGCCCAGCACCAGGACATGCTCGAGTAGCGCATCGCTCGTGATCGTCGCAGCGACTCGCTCGCCGTCACCGGTGAACGGGGATTCGGAGGGACCAAGGTCGGCAGAATCCGCAGCCGGCGAAGTGGAATCGGGCGCGTCGGAAGGCGCACAGCCGGCGGCGAGGCCAATCGAGAGTAAGACGCCCCAAAGGGGGACCAGTTGGCAAAAGCGAGAACTCGGTGACGGCATGGCGACTTCCTCCCGATTATTGTCACATTCTAAAGTCTTTACGGGCGCGTGCCGATATACCCGGCGAGGGACTGACTACGTGGACAATCGACGCAACTATTACCGCATCCTGCACGTGCAGGAAGACGCGCCGGAGGAAATCATCCGGACGAGCTACCGTACGTTGATGCAGCGCATGAAGATGCATCCCGACCTCGGCGGCGATACCTGGGATGCGGCCCTGATCAACGAAGCGTACGCAACGCTGATCGATCCCGACAAGCGCGCGCAGTACGACGAGCAACTGCCGGGATCAGTCGAAACACGGCGCGATACACCCGACCTGTCGGGTCGCCCGCCGACCTTCTCGCACGAGGATCCGGAAGACACCGGCTCCGCTGTTATCGAGGACGACAGCGGGCGTTGTCCGTTGTGCCACACGCCGCATGAGTACGGTGAGACGATCCCGGTATCCGCCAAGTGCGTGCGCTGCGACAGCCCGCTCTACCCCGCCGTGAAAAGAAAGTTCGAGGAAGATTGCCGCCGCATCGTGGGACGCACACCACGCGAAATCGACGTAACCTGCACGGTGTTCGGTCACTTCGCCGTCGAGAACCTGGACACCGTGACGGATGACATCTCGCCGAACGGCATCCGATTGCGCACGGAACACGCCATCCCGCTGGGTGCCCGCATGAAGATCGAGTGTGGGACGTTCAATGCGATCGGCGTCGTCCGACATTGCCGGCGAGCCCCTGGTGATCCGCGTCGCATGTGGCGAATCGGCGTCGAATTCCTGACGCTGCGGCTCTTTCAGAACCGCGGCGCATTCCTGTCCGAAACCGCCTGATGCGTTAACGCCGCGCGCGTTCCCCGGCGCTGGGATGCGTCGACAGCAGGCTCAGCGCGTCGTCATCGCCATCACCAGCGCCGGCCTGCTCCTCAAGTCGCTGCATCAGATCAGAGAACCGGCTGTCGGGGATCCCCCGCAGCGCGAGGTACTCGAACGCGACGTCGTCGGCCTCGCGCTCGAACGCGCGCGAAAAACTGCGTT
>CAZISL010000035.1:0-5060 GCA_964541975.1 uncultured Chromatiaceae bacterium
ACCGAGTACACCGCGTACTCGAGCATCAGGACGCGATCGCCGACGCCGATGGCCAACGCGCCACCGGAGCCGCCCTCGCCGATCACGACGCTGATGATCGGCGTCTTGAGTCGTGACATTGCGAACAAGTTGCGTGCGATGGCCTCACTCTGTCCGCGCTCCTCGGCGCCGATGCCCGGATAAGCCCCCGGCGTGTCAATCAACGTGATGATCGGCAGGCGGAATCGCTCGGCGGTCTTCATCAGGCGCAGCGCCTTGCGGTAGCCCTCGGGCTTGGACATCCCGTAATTGCGCAATACGCGCGACTTGGTGTTGCGTCCTTTCTGGTTGCCGATGAACATGACGGGCTTGCCGTCCAGGCGCCCAAGACCGGCGACCATAGCCGCGTCATCGGCGTACATCCGGTCGCCGTGCAACTCCTGGAAATCGGGACTAATCTGTGCGATGTAATCCAGCGTGTACGGCCGCAAAGGATGCCGCGCGACCTGTGCCACTTGCCACGCCGTCAGATCAGAAAAGATCGACCTGGTCAGCGATTCGCTCTTGGCCTTCAGGCGTGCGATCTCGTCGCTGATGTTGACCTCGGAATCGTCACCGACGAAGCGCAATTCGTCGATCTTCGCCTCCAGTTCGGCGATCGGCTGTTCGAAATCAAGAAACTTCAAGTCCATAAGCGGGAACCCTAAACGGTGCGCAACCGGGTTACAAGAGCGCTTCAGTGCAACGTCTGGTAAATAAATCGATAGCCGTCATCACCGACGATGCGCATCAGCTGTTCGCGTAATTCGCGGCTCGGTCTAACGGCCCAGTCCCGGCCGAGCAGTACCCGCGCCTGCGCATCGCCGCGCAGGTAGTACAGGCTGATCTCGCAGCCGCCGGGCCGGTAGGGTTCGAGGATCGACTTCAGGCGCGTCGGATCGAGCCCGCCGTTGGCATCCTCGCACCAGCGGATGATCAGCTTGCTCGCCTTCGACTCGACGACGCGATCGATACTCGCGACCTCCTTGCCGTTCAATCGCCAGCCATTGATGAAATCATCGAAACGAATCTTACCCGAGACGACGACGATCGACTCGGGCGTCAGAAGGTGGCGGAACCGGTCATACGCATCGTGAAACAACGTTACCTCCAGTCGCTGCACACCGTCGTCCAGTTCGAACGTAACCCGCCCCCCGCGTTTGCGCAGCCCCGTCACGAGGCCGGCGGCGGAACAGTCCCTGCCCCCCGACCACGGCTTGTCGCCATTGGACTTCGGCGGCGGCGCGCTCGTCAAACCGCTCAGCGTACCGGATGAAACGAACGGGCCATCATGACGGTATTCATCGAACGGATGTCCACTCATGTATAGACCGAGGCTCTCGCGCTCCGCCTCGAGCTTGTCGCGAAAACTCCAGTCCGACTCGATGGTGATTGCCACGCCGGCGTCCGCAAGCGTCGCCTCCGGCTTGGCGCCTGGCATCGCGAACATGTCGTCCTGGCCGGAATCGCGGGCCCGGGCAGCGCGCTCGGCATGACCGATCGCCGTCGGCACTCGCGCGAGCAGGCTCGGACGATTCGGTCCGAGCGAATCCATCGCTCCCGATTTGATCAGCGCCTCGATGGCACGGCGTCCGACCTTGTGCGTGTGCACGCGCTCGCAGAAATCATCGAGCGATCTGAACGGTCCGTCGACGCGAGCGGCAATGATCTGGTCCGCGGCGCCGTGGCCGAGCCCCTTCAGTGCGCCCAGCCCGTAGCGCATCGATGCAGCGTCGCGGATTTCGAAGACGCTGCCAGAATCATTGATGTCAGGTGGCAACAACGTCAGGCCGTTTTGCTCGCAGTCGCGTTTCATGATCACGAGCCGGTCCGTATCGTCCATCTCGGAAGTCATCACCGCCGCCATCAGGGCCGCCGGAAAATGTGCCTTAAGCCATGCCGTCTGGTAGGACAGCAGCGCATAGGCGGCGGAATGCGACTTGTTGAAGCCATAACCGGCGAATTTTTCAACGAGGTCGAAAATCATCGTCGCGAGACGGGTATCGACGCCGCGCTCGGTCGCGCCCTCGACGAATCCCGATCGCTGCTTGGCCATTTCCTCGGGCTTCTTCTTGCCCATGGCACGCCGGAGAATGTCGGCGCGGCCCAGCGAATAACCCGACAGGCGCTGAGCGATCTGCATGACCTGTTCCTGGTACAGAATCACACCATAGGTGCTCTGCAGGACCGGCTCGAGATCCGGATGAAAATAGTCGATCCGCTTCGCGCCCTTCGCATGCTTGCGTTCTACATAATCGTCGACCATGCCCGACTGCATCGGGCCCGGCCGATACAACGCCACGAGTGCGACGATGTCATCGAACTGATCGGGTCGCAGACGTTTCACCAGGTCCCGCATACCGCGCGACTCGAGTTGGAACACGGCTGTCGTATTCCCGGCCTGCAGCAGCTCGAACGTCGCGCGATCATCCATCGGCAATTTGCGTATGTCGACCGGCGGCGCGCCGTCTTCGATACAACTGGCGTTAATCGTCTTGACGGCATGATCGATGATCGTCAGCGTACGCAAGCCGAGGAAGTCGAACTTGACCAGGCCCGCAGCTTCGACGTCGTCCTTGTCGAATTGCGTGACGGTCGCGTCCTCACCATCGACCTGGAATAACGGCGTGAAGTCTGTGATCGTCGACGGCGCGATGACGACGCCGCCCGCATGCTTGCCTGCGTTGCGCACCAGGCCCTCGAGTTGCTTCGCGAGATCGATGACGATCCTGACTTCCTCGTCGTCGCGGTACAGGTCGCTGAGTTCCTGCTCCTGCTCCAGCGCCTTGTCGAGCGTTATGCCGACCTCGAACGGGATGAGCTTCGCGATGCGGTCGACGAAGCCATACGGGTGACTCAGGATGCGCCCGACGTCGCGCACGACGGCCTTGGCTGCCATCGTGCCGTACGTGATGATCTGCGAGACACGGTCGCGGCCGTAACGGTCGCCGACGTAACCGATGACGCGATCGCGGCCTTCCATACAGAAGTCGATATCGAAGTCGGGCATCGACACGCGCTCCGGGTTCAGGAAGCGTTCGAACAGCAGTTCGTGCTCGATCGGGTCGAGATCGGTGATACCCAGCACCCACGCGACCAGCGAACCGGCGCCCGAACCTCGGCCCGGCCCCACCGGCACACCGTTTTCGCCGGCCCAGCGGATGAAGTCCGCCACGATCAGGAAGTAGCCGGGGAATCCCATCTTGTGGATGACTTCCAGTTCCGTCTTGAGACGCTGGCGGTAGTGTTCGGGCACGTCGGCCGGGTCGACGACGGACAGGCGCTCACACAGGCCGGACTCGGCTTCGCTCGCGAGAAACTCGTCCGTCGTCATGCCGTCCGGCACGGAGTATTCCGGCAGGTGCGATTCGCCCAGCGACAGCTCGACGGTGCAGCGCTTGGCGATCTCGACCGTGTTTTCCAACGCCTCTGGCAGATCGGCGAACAATTCGGCCATTTCTTCCGGCGTCCGCAAATATTGTTGCTCGGTGTAGTCACGCGGGCGCGATGTGTCGCCCAAAACCCGGCCCTGTTGAATGCAGACACGCGCCTCGTGCGCCTCGAAGTCCTCGGGCCGGATGAATCGAACGTCATTCGTCGCGACCACCGGGCAATCGGTCTCCGCAGCCATCTTGACGGCGGCGTGAATGTATTCCTCTTCCTGCGGCCGTCCCGTGCGTTGCAGCTCGAGATAAAAATCGCCGCCGAATAATTCGCGAAGGTCCTCGACGAGGACACGCGCTTCGCTCCCCTTGCCCGCGAGTAACAAACGTCCGACCGCGCCCTCGCGGCCCCCGGACAGCGCCATCAAACCTTCCGCGGCGCCATCCAGCCAGCTCCGGTGCAACGTCGGCACGCCATTCCGCTGACCTTCGCGGTAGGCCCGCGTCAGCAACTCCGAAAGATTCCGATAACCATCGTTGTCACGACACAGCAGAATCAGTCGCGCTCCCTCGACTTCGTCGGCCCGGTCGTCGATGAGCCAGACGTCGGCGCCGATCAAAGGCTTCACGCCCGCCTGCAGCGCCGACCGATAGAACTTGACCATCGCGAAGAGATTGCTCTGGTCCGTCATCGCAACTGCGGGCATCCCCGCGTCCGCCGCCGCGGCGACGAGTGCCTTGACGCGCACGACGCTGTCGATGATCGAATACTCCGTGTGCAGATGCAGATGAACGAAGCCGACGCTCACGCGGACGCTCCTGCTGCCTCGAGCGCGAGGCGCACCGGCCTGAAACTCCGGCGGTGTTCCGGGCACGGACCGAAGCGCTGCAAGGTCTCGCGGTGCGCCGCGGTCGGGTAGCCCTTGTGCTGCGCGAAGCCATATTGCGGGAAGCGCGCGTCCAGCCTGAGCATTTCACGATCGCGAACGACCTTCGCCAGGATGGATGCCGCCGCGATGGCGGGACACAGGCGATCGCCACCAACCACGGTTTCGGTCGAGCCGACGTAACCCGGAATGTCGGGCGCGCGATTACCGTCGATGCGCAAACGCTCCGGCATGACATCGAGCCGTTCAACGGCACGTCGCATCGCCAGCATCGACGCATGCAGGATGTTGAGGTCGTCGATCTCGGCGACGTCAGCATGGCCTATTGCAAAGCTCACGGCTTCGCGCCGAATGACGTCGAATAGCGCTTCCCGGCGGCGGGCGGACAACTGCTTCGAATCGCGCACGCCGGCAATGATCTGGCCCGGAGCCAGCACGACCGCCGCCGCCACGACCGGACCGGCCAGCGGACCGCGGCCGGCCTCGTCGACCCCGCCGATCTGCATGGAAATCACCTGATCAGTCACCGCTCTCGGCTACCCCCTCGTCATCGCCAGCGCCGTCACCATTACACCTGTCATTATCATCGCTGGGCGCCTGGTTCGCGACCGCGATGCCGGCGACAGCGAGCACCTCGGCGGCCGATCGTTCGCCGGCCGAACGCCGAATCTGCCGATGCAGGTTGCCAAACTCTTCGACCAGGCCCGCGCAACCATCCGGTGAGTCGAGCAAGTCGAGGACCGCGCGGCCGAGCGCCTCGGGAGACGCATCG
>CAZISL010000036.1:0-13270 GCA_964541975.1 uncultured Chromatiaceae bacterium
GAGCAAAAACGGGCGGGGATTATAACGCCCCGCCCGCGTTGGTCGACGCGTTCCGCCGGCCGGTCAGAATTCGAGGCCCAGGCCGAGCAGCGTCGTCGTGTCGGTGCTGGCGTTGCCGGGCGTCGGCTCCGATTCGCTATCGAAGTCGAACTGGAAGTTGGCGTACAGCAGATCCGTGATCTCGTAGCGGACGCCGGTCTGCGACTGGAAGATATTGTTCGTGCGGCCGGATATATTGGTCGTCGCCGAATGGTCGTGGAAGATCTCCAGGTCCTTGATCAGCCGGTAGCGGAAGCGCAGGATCCAGCCCGCGATCGCGCTGTCGTTCGATTCCGCACCGTTGACCTCGCCCGTGTTCGGATCGCGCGTGTCGAATTCTTCCGTCAGGTAGCCGACCGCCGCCTGGAGCTGGAAGAAGCGTGCCGCGTCATCCCAGAAGTTGTAACCGATACCGGTGCCGAGACTGCCACGATAATTCAGGTCTCTGATCGGGTCGCGCTCCGCCCCGGCGTTCAGTGCCACGAACCATGGCTCCCTGAAGCTCCAGTTGTACGTATAGTCGATGCGATCCTGTTCCTTGACGGACACGTTGTTCTGCTCCTCGCGCGCGAACGTCAGGTTGCCAATGTGCCGGTGGTCGCCCTTCTTCAGGTTTGTCTTGAACTGCAGCGTGGCGGCCGCGTTGTCGGTATTACCCGTATTGACAGTGGAATTCAGGTCGATGTTCGAATCCCAGTCGAAGTCGTCCTCCGGCTCGTCCAGCTCGGCGAGCTGCATGACCGGGACCTCCATCGTCGACCCGTCGACCTCGAGCAACTGATTGCCATCCTCGCCGCCCAGAAGTTTCGCTCTTACCTCACGGCCATCCGGAAATTCGACGTCGAATTCGCGCTTCGACTCGAAGTGATCGATCGCGTCGAGATCGATCTCGAACTCGTCGGAGTAGGCGGGCTCGATGGTCACTTCCTCGTCCCAGATCTTCTTGATGTCGGCGGTGATGACGTCGCCGTTCTTCATGAAGATCTGGCCGGCCGTTGCGGTCTGCGCCACCAGCGACAGGCCGATCAGGACAAGAATGAATGTCGATGCGAAGAGACGCATGCGGGTGGTCGGGCGCATCTCGGGCCTCCTTGTTGGTTTTCGCGAAAGTTTAGCGTTTTCTTTCGACCAGTTTGAGCCCGGCGGCCACGGACGCTGCAGCGTTGGGAGGCCGCGAAATAGCCCGCCAAAGGGCGCCTCACGCAAACGTCCAGGCGGGGATAAGGCTCCAGCTGTCCTTAAGGCCCACGTGAAGAGCACGGTGGGCGGGCTCGAGTTCGTCGAGCAAGGACCAGAATCGGGGTCCGTGATTCAGGTGGGCCGTATGACACAGCTCGTGAGCCAGTACGCAGCGCACCAGCTCCGGTCGCAGGAACATCAGCCGCGCGTTCAGGCTGATCGTGCCGGTCGAAGAGCAGCTGCCCCAGCGGCTCCGCTGAAATCGAATCGTCGCCCGCTCATACGGCAGTCGGTACTGCGTACTCAGCTCATTCAGTCTGTCGACCAGCGTCGTCCTGGCGCGGCGCGCGAGCCAGCGCTTCAGCGCCGCGCGGACCTTTGCTTTGTCATCGACGTCACCGCGTATGCCAAGACGACGAGAGCCTGCCTGGGCGATACGCACTTGGCCGGAATCGGTCGATCGATACTCGAGCCGCCATTCTTCGTCGCAGGCGCCAAGCTGGACGACGGGCGGCAACGCCTCGAGACGCTCGGTCGTGACGAGCGCTTCGCCGAGGCCGCGCAGTTGTGCGTCGATCCACGCATGCTGCTGTTCGACCAGTCTCGGCAGCAACCTCTCGTCGAAGCGCTTCGGCACCACGACGACGACGCCGTCTGTCGCCGTGACCCGGATGCGGACGTGTTTCGCTCGCGCGGATCGGCGAATGCTGTATTCGAGCGGTGCTGTTGATGTCATGTGAGACCGAATGCGGCAAGTGCATATCCCGCAGTAGCGGGTCATGCACTTGCCCCTGTATTGTTTGGCGGCAGTATAAAGGAACATCCATGGAACTGATCGGCCAACTGGCGCCGGGACCGCTCGATATCGTCGGCGACGTCCACGGTGAGATCGATGCGTTGAACGCATTGATCGCGCATCTCGGCTATGACGCGAACGGGCGCCATGCGGACGGGCGGCGGCTCGTATTCGTGGGCGACCTGACGGATCGGGGTCCGGACAGTCCGTCGGTGTTGCAACGGGTCATGTCGCTCGTCGAGAGCGGCGCCGCGCAGTGCATCGTCGGCAACCACGAGTTGAACCTGTTGCGCGATGTCGAGAAACACGGCAACGACTGGTGGGTGCGTCCCGGCAAGCCGTCTGAATTTCCGGCCGAGTCGATCGGTCGGGAGCTGAAGTCGTCGGCGCAGCGATTCCTGGCGAAGTTGCCGCTGGCGCTCGAGCGCGAGGACCTGCGTGTGGTCCACGCCTGCTGGAACCGCGAAGCATTGGCGACCTTGCGTGAACGCGAGGCGGCTGGTCTATCCGTCCTGGATCTTTACCAGGACTATGCGGGGCGGTTGCGCGAGCGGTGGAGCGCGGGCCCGTTGGCCGCAGCGGTTGCCGCGGAATGGCGCGAGCATGGGGAACGCCTGACCGACCCCGACTGGTCGCCGATCGTGATGCCGACGCTGGGGCAGATGGATTCCGAGCATCAGATGAGCAACCCGGTGTGCATCGTCACGTCGGGCGAAGAGCGACCGACGGTCGAGCCGTTCTGGGCCGGCGGTCGCTGGCGGATGGTCGAGCGCGTGCGCTGGTGGGAAGGTTATGACGACGATAAGCCCGTCGTCGTCGGCCATTACTGGCGGCGCTTCACTCGTTTGCGGACCGTTTACGAAGACAAATTCGGGCCGGACCTTTTCGAAGGTATCGCATCGCACGAATGGATGGGCCTGCGGCGCAACGTCTACTGCGTCGATTTCAGCGTCGGTGGGCGCTACGCGCAGCGGGCCGGCGCCGCGCCGACGCATCACTGCAGCCTCGCGGCGGTGCGGGTACCCGAGTGGCAGGTCGTGCACGACGATGGCAGCGCCTGGTCGATTGGCGCGCCGGGCGGCGCCTGATCCTCTACAATATCGGGCCGCACTGAGAAGCCAATGATTCGACTACTGCTGACATCGTTCCTCCTGCTCGCCGCGACCGTCGCCGGCGCGGGTGAATTCGAAAACGTCAAGGCCAAGACCTTCGACAAGAACAAGTTCGTCTTCCCAAGCGACGTCCGCGGCTCGCGCATCAATGTGTTGTTTCTGGCGATGAGCTCGGACCAGGACAACGGCATCTATCAGCAGGATCTCCTGCTCGAATGGCAGGCGCAACTCGACCAGCGGGACGTATTTTCCGGGGAAGTCGTCGCCTACCATTTTCCGGTGCTCGCGGGCCCGCCGTTCTTCGTGAAGGGCATCATCCGCCGCGCGTTGAAGAAGTCCTACGACGGCAAGGTGCCACTCGACCAGGCCGGGGTCCTGTTCGTCGACGACCTCGAGTCGTTCGCCGCCGCGGCAAATCTGCCGCTCGACGGCGAGCCGAGCATCGTCATCGCCGACGCGGACGGCAAGCCGCTGCAGGCGTTCAAGGGGGAGGCGACGCTCGACGGCGTCGGGGCGCTCATGACGGCGATCGCGGATCTGGCGGCGGAGTAAGCGATGGGCGCGCGTGGCTGGATCTCTGTCCTCGCGGTGCTCGCGGCCGGTTGTGGCGACGGCCCGGAGGCCGAGCCGCCGGCGCCCCCGCCGGAAAACGGCCTCAGTCCGATCACGGGTACGTTGAATTATCGTGAACGCATCGCGCTGAGCCCGCAGGCGCAGGTCGAGGTCCGGTTGCTCGATGTCTCGATTGCAGAAATGCCGGCGACCACGCTGGGAATTGAGCGCATCGACGATCCAGGTTTGCCGCCAATTGACTACCGCCTCGAATTCAACCCGGCGAACATTGACTCGCGCAACTCGTATGTCGTGCGGGCGGAGATCCGCGAAGGCGACCGATTGATCTTTACGACCGACACTGCCCACCCGGCGCTGACGTTCGGCGCCGGCAACACGGCCGATCTGCTCCTGGTCGCGGTCGATCATTCGCCGCCCGCACCCCCGCCCCTGTTCGAGACGCACTGGAAGCTCATATCGATCGACGGCCAGCCCATCGTGACCAAGGTGCCACCTGAAGATGCCCATCTCGTCCTGACGGAGGAGACGAATCGGGCGGCCGGGTATTCCGGATGCAACCGGTTCTCGGGCGGTTTCGAGCTCGATAGCGAGCGCCTGGCATTCGGCCCGCTCGCTTCGACCCGACGAGCCTGCGTCGACACGATGGAACTGGAGGCCTCATATTTTGGGGCACTCGAGCGCGTTGACCGATTCGAGATCGTCGAGCGGGAGCTGCGACTGTATGGCGGGCCGGAGACGGTGGCGTGCTTCGTCGCCGTGGATCCGGTGGTGTTATGATGCGCGCCCCCGAAGCACCGCAGTCACCATGTCTCAGTCTGCCACCGAAAATAGCCTCGCCGCAGAGGTCGCCACGCGCCGAACGTTCGCGATCATCTCTCACCCGGATGCGGGCAAGACGACGCTGACCGAGAAGCTGCTGCTCTTCGGCGGCGCGATCCAGGAAGCCGGTGCCGTCAAGGCTCGCAGAGCCGCGCGGCATGCGACCTCCGACTGGCTCGAGATCGAGAAGCAACGTGGGATCTCGGTGTCGAGCTCCGTCATGCAGTTCGAGTATGACGGGCAGACGATCAACCTGCTCGATACGCCGGGCCACGAGGACTTCTCGGAAGACACCTATCGTGTGCTAACGGCCGTCGATGCCGCGGTCATGGTGATCGACGCTGCCAAGGGCGTCGAGGCGCAGACGATCAAGCTGCTCGACGTCTGCCGATTGCGGAATACGCCGATCATCACGTTCGTGAACAAGTTCGATCGCGAGGTTCGCGGGCCGCTCGAGATTCTCGAGGAGGTGGAAGAGACCCTGAAGATCGATTGCGCGCCGGTGACCTGGCCGATCGGTATGGGGAAAACATTCCGCGGCGTCTTCCATCTGCAGCGCGATTGCCTGATGCGTTTCACGCCCGGGCAACAGCGCCAGTCGGATGAAGGCGAGATGATCGAGGGGCTGGACAATCCACGCCTCGACGAACTGTATCCGCATGAGGTCGACGTGTTGCGCGAGGAAGTCGAGCTGATTCGCGGGGCCAGCTCGCCGTTCGACGAAGAGATGTTCCTCGAAGGCATGCAGACGCCGGTGTTCTTCGGTTCCGGCATTAACAACTTCGGCGTACAGGAGGTCCTGCAAGCGCTGATCGACTGGGCCCCCCAGCCACAGCCGCGCGACGCCGGCACGCGCGACGTACTGCCGGCCGAGTCGCCGTTCACCGGTTTCGTGTTCAAGATTCAGGCGAACATGGATCCAAAGCATCGCGACCGGATTGCGTTCTTCCGCATATGTTCAGGCAAGTACACACCCGGCATCCGAGTCAGGCATCTGCGCACCGACCGCGAGCTGCGCATCGGCAACGCGCAAACCTTCATGGCGAACGCGCGCGTGCGCAGCGAGGATGCCTGCGCCGGTGACATCATCGGAATCCACAATCATGGCCAGCTGCAGATCGGCGACACGCTGTCCGAAGGCGAAGCGCTGAATTTCAGGGGGATTCCGTATTTTTCGCCGGAGCTGTTCGTCTCGGCCCGGCCGAAAGATCCGTTCAAGGCGAAGCAGCTCACCAAGGGATTGAAGGAGCTCGGTGAAGAGGGCGCCGTGCAGGTATTTACGAACGATCTCGGGCGCATGCTGCTCGGCGCCGTCGGCCCATTGCAGTTCGATATCGTCGCGCATCGATTGCACGGCGAGTACAACGTCGACGCCGTCTACGACCCGGCGAATATCTTCACGGCGCGCTGGCTCAGTTTTCCCGACGAGGCGACTCGCAAGGCTTTCTTTCAGCGCGAGGCGGCCTCCGTCGCCCGTGACGTCGACGGCAACCCGGTCTACCTGGCATCGAGCAAGTACAACCTGGCGTTGACCGAAGAGCGTTGGGAGAACGTCGGCTTCCGCGCGACCCGTGAGCACGGAGAAGTGCTCGAGTAATCTCGCGTCTCGAGCGAGTTGGCGGCAGAAATCCATGCGGATGTAAGTCTTCGCGAAATCGGCTAGGCTTGTCGCGTCGACGGTGAGTTGCGCTGCCGATGCCGAATGGGTTGTTGTTGAAAGACCTCCGCCACCGTGCGGAATAACAGTGTGCAGACCGTGCTTCGCGCGGACCGTCTACGTCTATGGTTGCTGTTACTCGGAATGTAGGTCGCCGCACCTGGCTTTCATGGCCGAGTGCGAGGGTATGGTCGCTGCTGGCGATCGGTCTCGTGTTGCTGGCTGGCGTATGGAGGGCCGGGAATCATTCGTGGGTCGGTGATCCAGGCCTGCACAGTATCTTCGAGAGCGTGGCGATGGTGCTGGCGGTGATCGTCGGCGCACTGGCCCTGGTCCGGAACTATACGGCCAAGGATGCCAGCCTGCTGTTCATCGGACTCGGATTCCTCATCGCCGCGGCGCTCGACGGACATCACCTCGTCGTTACGTCTGAGTATTACTCGGTGCCCATCGGCGATCCGCGTGCGGCACCGGATAATTTCCACATCAGTTCGCGCCTGTTCCTGGCGCTGATATTCGTTGCCGGCGGTCTCGCATGGTTTTACCAGCGGCGTCCGGACCGGCGTCATACAATTCGCGAAGAGGTCGTTGTTGCGACCAGCATCTCGCTGATGGCGTTATGCGTGGTGCTGGCCAAATACGCGCCGGTGTATCTCGGTTTGATCGGCCTGGACTGGCTTGCGTTCGAAAGCGTATTGACGCTGCTGGTTCTTGCCGGCGCGCTGGTCCTGTATCTTCGCAAGGGCGAGTGGCAGACGGATGGGCTGGAGTTTTTTCTCGTTGTCTGCATTGTGGTGGGCGCGACGGCGCAGGCTTTTTTCCTGTTTCCGGATATCCGTCTGTTCTCCGCGGAGTATTTCGGCGCACACGCCTTTAAGCTGATTTGCTATGCGAGTGTCCTGGTCGGCCTCACCTGGTCGATGTATCAGCAATTCGTCAAAGCGGCGGCCAGTGAAGCCAAGAGTGTGTTTGTCGCGACGATGAGTCATGAAATTCGTACGCCGCTGAACGCGATCGGAGGCACGCTCGGATTGCTGGAACGCGCGAGCCTGACATCGCGGGAACGGGAATTGCTGTCCGTGGCCAAGGAGTCGAACGAAGTCCTCCTGGGGCTTGTCAACAACGTCCTGGATTTTTCCAAGATCGAGGCCCGCAAGTTGGACGTGTCGCTGGCTGAATGCCATCCGGCAGAGATAGTCGATAACGTCATTCGCGTACTCAGCACGCGCGGTTTCCGGAATCATACCTATCTGGCATCCTTCGTCGATAAGAAAGTTCCCGAAAGCGTCATCTGTGACGAGCGGCTGCTGCGCCAGATTCTGTTGAACCTGGTCGGCAACGCAATCAAGTTCTCGCCAGACGGCAGCGTCGAAATCAATGTCTACGTCGATCCGGATAATGACTTGTGTTTCGAAGTCACGGATACCGGCGTCGGCATACCGGTAACGGAACACGCGAAGATATTCGAAGAGTTTTCCCGTGCGATGTCCAGGAACGTCAGCGTGACGTCGGGTACCGGGTTGGGATTACCGATATGCAAACGACTCGTCGAACTTCTCGGCGGACGTATCGGTTTCGTGAGCCAGTCGGGTAAGGGCTCGACGTTCTGGTTCACGGTACCCTGCACGGCGGTCGAGCCGATTGTTCTTCAGCCGGGCGCGCAAGGTGAGTTTGCGGGATTGCGCATTCTGCTGGTCGGATCGCAACGGGACCTGTGGGCGAATCTCGAGCACAGACTTCAGTCGGCCGGCATCTCCGTTACCTTCGAGATCGCTGGTGATCTCGCGGATCAGGGTCTCGCGGGACTCGAACGAAACGGGCGCTATGACGTTTTGATGACGCCGTGGTCCTATTTCTACAAATCCGGGCGAGAGATCGTGGGTATCGAATGGCTGGCAGAGAACTACCCGAAACTGGCCGATCGCTACGTTTTGTTGTACTCGGCGCAGAGCATGTTGCCGTTGGATACCCTCGAAGAAGACAAGGCGGACTACGTGTTGTCCTTGCCGCTGCTGGACAATGAACTTTGGCGTTGCCTCCAGGCCGTGACCGGTCGGCGAATAGCGCATCCCGATCGGCGCAACACGATTTTGCGCCCGGACTCCGAGGGCGAGCTATTCCAGGGCGTCAGGATCCTGCTGGTCGAAGACAGTAGAGCCAACCGGGCGGTCGAGACCGCCATGCTGAAGCGGCTCGGATGTGAAGTGGATGAGGCTGTCGATGGTGAGGAGGCCGTAGAAGCAGTGGCCCACGCTCGCTACGACATCGTGCTGATGGATCTCGAGATGCCCGGCATGGATGGCTTCGAGGCATCGCATCACATTCGCGAAATCGAAGGGCGATCCGCGGGGGTGCCGATTATCGCCGTGACGGCGCATGTGCTGTCAGGCATTCGGGAGCGCTGCGCCGAAGTGGGGATGAACGGCTACCTCATCAAGCCGATTGATCGGGACAAGCTCGTGGCGACCATGGCCCGATTCCTGCCGGGGCGTCGAGCGTTGACCGTCGTCGAGCCGGAAGAACCGGCATATACCGGCGAGAATCGTCGGGCCGTCTGACCCGGAAGAGGAGTTCGACCTTGAAGTTACTCCTGCTGCTGGCTGCGGCGCTGAATGCCAATCAGGGCACGGCTATTCGTTTGAGCGTGCCGGATGAGCCGGATCTGGTCGCGGTCGAAGCGAGCTGGCGCGATCGGACCGTGCCGCTGTCCCAACGCGGCGACTGGTTCACGGTCATTGGGATCGATCTTGACGACGCGGCGGGCGATCATCCGGTCGAACTGCGCCGCTCCTACTCGGACGGTTCGAGCGAAATCGAGCGTGTCGCTATCGAGGTCACCACGAAGCAATTCAGAACCACCCGCCTGACCGTCGAGCCTAAGTATGTCGAGCTCAGCGAGGACAACCAGGCGCGCGCCGCGCGTGAACGAGAGGAAATCGGCTCGATTTATGCCGAGACGACGCCCGAGCCGCTATGGTGGGAGCCATTCGCGGTACCAATTCCCGGCGTTGAGGGCGGCCGGAACTTCGGTCATCGTCGGGTGTTTAACGACCAGCCACGCGCGCCGCATTCGGGCGCGGACCTGACGGCAACAACGGGTGCGCCGATTCAGGCAACGAACCGCGGACGCGTCGTGCTCGCGAAGAACCTGTTTTTCAGCGGCAACGCCGTATTCCTCGATCACGGGCTCGGTATCTACTCGGTGTATCTGCATTTGTCGGAAATCGGCGTTGAGGTCGGCCAGATCGTCGAGCGCGGCGAGGTTGTCGGGTTGGCCGGAGCGACGGGGCGCGTGACCGGGCCGCACTTGCACTGGGGCGTCAGGGTGCAGGGGGCTCGGGTCGATCCGTTTTCGTTGCTCGAGCTCGATAACTAGCCGATATCGTGGCGCCTGGCGATTTTTTTTGGATCGCGTTTGAATAGCCGAGCCCGGCCTACCGCTGCAAGATCTTTTCCTGCGAAGACTTAGGAAAAGATCTTGCAGCGCTCTCCGGTCTCTCATCCAGCGGCCGATGTCGGTGGAAGGAGGACCGTGAATTCAGCACCGAAGCGCTTCGGCGGCCGCGGTGATCCCTCGACGACCATGGCGGGCGTCAGTTGAGCTCGCCACTTCGGTCAGGATTTTCCGGGAAAACTTTTCGGGAGTCTTCGAGCGAAAGGTTCCTTCCCGGAAAATCCGCAATGGGGCGACATGGCCGAACCTCGCCACCAACCATCATTCAGTACACGTTGAAACGTCGTCTGCGACTCGACCCTGCATTAGAATGACGACTTGGGCGCGCCCGGATCATCAGCCGCCCGGCGCCAATCTGACTGACGGGGACGTCATGCATGGGCAATAAGATTCGCATCATTTTTTCGGCCTTCGGTCTTGTCATGATCGGACTATTCGCCTGGCGCCTGCTTGACGGCACGTGGTCAGCCGTGAACTGGACGATGCTGGCGGTGGGGGCGACGGCTTGCCTTCTCGTATTCGTTCGATTCGTCTACATTTTTAATTTCAGTTACGCATTGTGTGCCATCCTGAACGGTGGGCTGATCTGGGTGGCACGACCGTCGAATGTAACGGCCCTGATTGGCATAGCCGTCATCCTGTATGGGTTACGCTTGTTCTGGTTCACGTGGGCCCGCACTCGCAGCCAGTCTTACGCGCCGCGCATGCAGAATGTCGTCGCCGTTGACCGGGAAATGCCCGCGCCCGGCAAGATCATCCTGTGGTTCACGTGTACCTGGCTCATGACGTTTCACCTGATGGCGATGTGGCTCGCCGCGGAGCGCGCGCAGATGAGCCTTGGCATCATCGTTGGCGCGGCGACCATGCTAGTTGGAACGGCACTCGAGGGAATCGCAGACTGGCAGAAACAAGCCAGCAAACAGGTAGCGCCGGATCACTTCGTGACCCGCGGGCTGTTCGCCCGTTCGCGCCATCCGAACTATCTCGGTGAAATCCTGGTGCAAGCGGGGCTGATGACGATAGCCGTCGTCAGTGCCGCGACTTTCGATGATATTCTGGCCGGAATCGTCGCGCCGTTGTATATCTTCATCCTGATGGTATCGGAGTCCAGGCGAGTCGACGATTACCAGGTTACGCGCTACGGCGCCGACCCGGACTATGTGCACTATCGCGAGCGCAGTGGGTCGCTGCTGCCAAAGTTTTAGCCTTCGACACGATAAGAAAAAAAGGACAATCGAATCGATGAGTACTCATGAGAAAGATACATTTTCGCAGACCTACGATTGGGCCGGGAGCTGGCAGGAACTGCCTTGGGCCCACGACGAACCGACGTTGTTCCTGGCCGAGATCTGCACCAAGCGTTCCCCGGGTAAAGCGTTGGATATCGGTTGCGGTTCAGGCACGGATTCAGTGTACCTCGCGGAACAGGGCTGGGATGTGACGAGCCTCGACTTTGTGCCGAAGGCATTGGAATTTACAGAACAACGCGCACGCGAGGCCGGGGTCAGCGTGACGCCCATCGAAGCCGACATCACGACGTGGGAGCCGCCGCAACAATACGATCTCGTGCTCGATCACGGCTTGTTGCACAACATGGATCCGTTGCGCTATCCCGCGTATCGCGAGCGCATCATGCGCGCCATTGCGGATGACGGGGAGTTCGTAATGTTGCACTGGCATCCGCTGTATCCGGATCAGCCGAACGGAAAGATGGGGCCGCGCAGGGTCGACCGCGCGGCGATCAAGGACTTTTTTGCCCCTGAACTTCAGGAGCGGTTCTTCGCCGCCGAGGAGTTCGAAGACTTACCGGAGATCGTCGGTCATGGGATGCGCCAGGCTTATTACTGGTTCCGCCGGAACCAGGCCGAGCAGCGTCCGGCTGAGCTGGTTGAGCAAATCGAGGCGACGCTGACGAGGCATGGCATTGATTTCTCGAGCATGATCGACGGGCTGACCGACCCTGCGAACGAGACCGGCGTCGCCGACGAATTTCTCGCGACGATCGTCGGTCCTGGCCGACTCGGGATCTCCCACAACCTGCCCGAAGCGGAAGCAGTTCCGGCGATCCTCACGAAATTTGCAGCGGCGGCCGGAGCGGATGCGGGCTACGTCGATAAGCTCTTGCGCGTCTTCGCGTCGGAGCAATACGGCAACATATGCATCAGCAGTGCGCGCTGCGCCGAGTGCGACGTCCGGTTCTGCAAGCGGCTCAGGTATCGATAGAGCGACGCCTCGCGCAGCAAATACTGTATATATATACAGTTAAATGCTCCCGAAAGACGCCGAAACACCGCTCGATTTTACTAAAGTGGATATGCGTCACGGCTAGGCCCCGACCGGTGTTCCTATAATTTCCGTCTGATTTCAGACTTCAAATAGGATGGGCGGGCGATTCTACCCCTGACGGACATCGCTGATTACGGACTGGTATGGCCGGCATGGCTTGCCTTGAGCGGGCTGGGCCTGATGCTGTCGTTGGTGATACTCGTATTGATGCTCGCGCGGCCTGCCATCGCCGCTTGGGTGCGTCTGCTATTCCTGCGAGCGCCAACACTGCATGGACGGCTGCTGATCGGCTTCGCGATCGTCGCCGTGGTGCCGATCCTGACGCTCCCCCCGGTCATCGGGTCGAATTCAGCGAGTCAGCTGCAGACCGAGCGCATCGCCGCGATGGAAGGCCTCGTGCAAACGGTCGCCGACAGCCTGCCGGGTATGGTCGGCGAGCGCATCGACGACGTGAACGGGCTCGCGAAGAACATTGGCGCGATCGGCAACTTCGATGAAACCGCATTGACCGAGTGGCTGTTGCGATACCACGAAACCAATACCGAATTCGTATCGCTGTGGATTGCGATGCCCGACGGGCGCGTGCCGGTCGCGACGGCCGCCCGCAACGGTTCCGCCGAACGCTGGGGCGGCCCGATCGCCGGCGTCACCGTCATGGATTATTTTCAGGACGCCGTTGCACAGGGTGGCGAATACGTCTCCACTGTCCGCAAGGGAGTGGCGGCCGGGTTCGACCCGATGGTGTTCATCAGCGCGCCGATCGACAACGGCGGCGACCAACCATGGGGATACCTGCAGGCCCAACTCAACCTTGGCCGCGTGTTCGGTCACTTCGTCATGCAGAATGCGAGGGCCGGCAGCGAGGTCCTGATCACGGACGGGCAAGACCGCGTGATGCTGTCGTCGCCGCGCTTACAGCTGCGCCGGTTCGAGGATATCTCCCGTCATCCGTTGATGCTGTCAATGCAGCGGGACCCGGGCCGTTCCAGCTTCGGTTTTTCCGGCGCGATCGAAGTCGGCAGAGGCGATGGTCCGTATGTCGCAGTATTCCGCGAATTGCCGAGGGGGTGGAAGGTGATCGCAGTGGCGTCGCAGGGACCGGTCACGACCCTGATTACGATGTCGATGCTCGTGGGTGCACTATGGGTGCTGTTGACGCTGCTTCTCGCGCGTGGGTTCGCCGACTTGTTCGGCGAAGCAGTTGCCCGGCCGCTCAAGCGGCTGGACGAGTCCCTCGACGTTTTCGATGCGGAACGCACGATAAGCATTATTCCGCAGGCACCTTCCGACGCGCCGGCTGAAGTGCAGGACGTCTACAAGCGCGTGCGCGATTCGATGCGTCAGAGCCGCGATTC
>CAZISL010000037.1:0-13323 GCA_964541975.1 uncultured Chromatiaceae bacterium
TAGGAGATCGGAGACTGCCGGAACAAAATCCCGAAGCCTATTAGCGAGGGATTTTCGTTGCGGCAGTAGGCCGATCGGGGGGTCGTACCAGGTTGACCCGCACAGCGGGACACCCCAATCGAAGCCCACTCACGCCAAGCACATCACAAAGGCACCAACCCGCTCGAAGCTCAATCTTCACGCCGCCTCAATGCTAGACTTCCCCGATGTTCCGCCGATTCCCAGCAATAATCGTCATCGCAACGCTGTTCGGCGCACCCTCCGCCGCCGACGAAATCCGCGTCGCCGTCGCCTCAAACTTTCGCTATGCGATCGAGGACCTCGCCCCCCGCTTCGAGCAGCAAACCGGCCACGACCTGACATTGATCTTCGGCTCCACCGGCAAGCACTTCGCCCAGATCGAAAACGGCGCCCCCTTCGACGTATTCCTGGCCGCCGACGAACTGAGGCCCCGGATGCTCGAAGAGGATGGACTGGCTGTGTCCGGCAGCCGCTTCGTCTATGCGATCGGCAAGCTCGTATTGTGGAGCGCGGAACCAGACCGGATCGACGGCAACGAAGAACTTCTTGCGGGCGACTTCCGCTTCCTCGCCATCGCCAATCCGACGCTCGCGCCATACGGTCGCGCCGCCCGACAGGCGCTCGTGAAGCTCGGTATCTGGCAGAGCGTCTATCCCCGAATCGTCCGCGGAGAAAATGTCGCGCAGACTTATCAGTATGTCATCAGTGGCAATGCCGACATCGGTCTTATCGCGCTGGCGCAGATCCGGATCCCCGACTCCGGTTATAGCGGCTCGCACTGGGAAGTGCCTGGCGACCTGTACGATCCGATTCGCCAGCAGGCTGCGCTCGTCAGCGATACGCCGGCAACACGCGCTTTCTCGGATTATCTTCGGTCCGAAGAAGCGCTCGCGGTCATTCGGAGTTATGGATACGACAATCCATAGGAGCGTCGGGACCCAATGCTGACCGATGCCGATCTCGTGGCGCTGTGGACGACCGTCCGACTCGCAACAGTCGCGACGCTGATACTGCTGTTGATCGGGACGCCGCTTGCGTGGTGGCTGGCCCGGACGCGCTCGCGCTTGCGGTCGGTTTGTGAAGCCATCATCGCACTGCCGATCGTTCTGCCGCCGACGGTACTCGGCTTCTATCTGCTGATCGCGCTTGGACCGAACGGACCCGTTGGCGGATTCATGACCGCGGTCGGCGGACAGCCGCTCGCATTTACGTTTGCCGGGCTCGTGATCGGATCCGTAATCTATTCCTTGCCGTTCGTCGTGCAGCCTCTGCAATCCGCATTTATGGCGATAGATGATCGTTCGCTCGAGGCCGCCGCGACGCTGCGCGCGTCGCCATCCGATCGATTCTTCAGCGTCGCTGTGCCGCTTGCGAGACCGGGCTTCCTGACGGCAGTCGTGCTCGGATTCGCGCACACGATCGGCGAGTTCGGCGTCGTGCTGATGATTGGCGGCAATATTCCGGGCGAGACCGCGGTTCTGTCGATCGCTATTTACGATCACGTCGAGGCCGTCAACTACGCGGGCGCGCATGTGCTCGCCGGCGGATTGTTGATCGCGTCGTTCCTGATGCTGCTCGCGGTCTACGCCATCAATCGACGTATCGCGTTCGTCAGGCTATGACGATCGAGGCGCATTACATGCTCGCGCGCGACGGGTTCAAGCTGGACGCGGAGTTCTCGGTCCCGTCGCATGGCATCACCGCATTGTTCGGCCCGTCCGGCGCCGGCAAGACGACGTTGTTGCGTGCGATTGCGGGACTCGAGCAACCGGACTCGGGCTTCCTGTCGGTCCGCGGTGAGCCCTGGGAAGACCGGGACAATCGGCTTGCGGCGCACGAGCGACCGATCGGTTACGTCTTCCAGGACTCGAACCTCTTCCCGCATCTCAGCGTTCGCCGCAACCTGCGCTACGGCTATGACCGGATCAATGAGTCGGAACGGAAGATCGGTTTTAACGATGCGGTCGCGTGGCTCGGCATCGACCCTCTGCTCGATCGCGAACCGACTGCACTGTCGGGCGGAGAACGCCAGCGCGTCGCAATCGCTCGCGCAATTCTGACGAGTCCGGCTTTGCTGTTGCTCGACGAACCGGTCGCATCGCTCGACAGGGCCGGCAAGGATGACATCCTTCCCTACTTCGAGCGCCTGCATGAGGAACTGGAAATTCCTATGCTGTATGTGAGCCATGCGGCCGACGAGGTCGCCCGACTTGCCGACCAGATGGCCCTGATGGAAGCTGGTCGCGTGCTGGCGACCGGTCCGATCCAGGATTTGCTCACGCGCTTCGACCTCCCACTCGCGCTGAGCCCCGACGCGGAGGCGATCATCGAGGCCAGGGTGGCAGAGCACGACGAGAATTTTGCGCTGACGTATGTCGATTGCAGCGGCGGCCGCTTCACTGTAATGCACAAGGACCTGCCGGTCGGTCGAAACGTGCGATTGCGTATCCTCGCCAGAGACGTCAGCCTCACGCTCGAACGACAATCGAATACGAGCATCCTGAACGTACTGCCCGCGGTCGTCGAAGAGATCTCGGACGACCGGTCGGCGCGCACGATCGTTCGGCTACGCGCAGGCGATCAGTCGATGCTCGCGCAGATTACCCGGAAATCCGCCGCTGCACTCGAGCTAAGCGTGGGTCAATCTTTGTTTGCGCAGATCAAGAGTGTGGCGCTGCTCGCGTGACCGCAAAATTCGTCGTCAGTAAGGAACGGTATCGCCGAAGCGGTTGATGAAGCGGCCGGAGTCATCCGCCGTGAGCTTGTCGAACGTATCCAGTTGTGCCACGACACTATCGTCCGGAGCGATCTCCGCCGCGTCCCCGCCCAGTTTCGTCCGGCACCAGCCGGGCGCCATCGCAATGCAAATCACGTTCGGCCATTCGATCGACATACCCTTGTTGATGATGTTCACGGCCGCCTTGCTGGCGCGATATGAATGCATATTGCCCTGCGTGTTCTGCGCGCAGGATCCGAGGTCGCTCGACAAATTGATAAGCAAGCCGCGGTCGCTGGCCGCAAGGTTCAGTTTGAAAGCCGTCGCGACCTTAAACAGGCCGAGAACGTTAACTTCGAAAATATCCCGCCAGATCGCATAGTCCATGTTCGCGAGGCCCTGGTATTCCATGCACTCCGGCGTGCCCTTCGGACCGGTCGTCCCTGCGTTGTTGATCAGCAGGTCGATCGGTTCACCGGCGAGTTCTTCGGCCAGTCCATCGATCGCGGCATGATTCGTGACGTCGAGCTCGCGAACCCTGAGCCGTTGGCCGAACCGCTCCGCGAGCTCGTCGAACTCCGAAGACTGCGTCCGGCGCGCGCAGGCGATGACGTCCCAACCGCGCTCCAGCAGCTGCCGGGTGTATTCAAAACCGAGACCGCGATTGGCTCCGGTGATCATTGCTAACGACATTTTCGCTCGCCCAATTTTCGCTATTGCAGTGCGGGTACCAAATGCTCGCCGATCAGACGTATCGCAGCGGCCGGATCATCATGCACCTTGAGCGCCACTTCGTTCAATCCCGCGCGCTCGAACCCCCGCAGATGCTCGACGACGCGATCCATATCGTCGAGCCCGCCGGCGAACGTCAGATTCTCGACCAGTGCGGTGACGACGTCTTCCGACACGCCCTCGATCACGTCGGTATTGGTCAGAAATGCCTGCAGGAATGCGTCTTTCTTCGACTCGACGAACGCGGCCATTTCGGCACCCAGGAAATGTTCCGTGTGCCACGGCAACAGGAACCCTCGCCAGACGAGTTCGCGCCGCGCTTCGCGTATCGCAGCTTCGCGGTCTTCCTTGATGTGCCAGGCGTAAAAGTTATTCAGCTGCAGATCGCTACGCGAGCGACCGACGGCGGCGAGTCCGCGATCGATATGACCGAGTACCTCATCCATCTTTGCCAGTGGCACGTCCGACATCATGATGCCGTCAGCCACGCGGCCGCCCATCGCCAGCATCTGAGGCCCATTGGAGCCGACGTAGACGCGCGGCGGTCCCTCGACCGCCCACTCCGGCTGGTAGTTCAGCAACGAGTAGCACTCGCCCTCGTAGTTCAGCATCTCATCGGCTCGGATGCCGCGCAGGATATTCACGCAATCCTTGACCGCCGTTACGCGCCTTGCAGGCTCGAGCGCAGTGACGCGCATGACGGAATGGCCCATGCCACCGATCAACACCGACGCACGCCCGCCGCACATCTCGTTAAATGTCAGCAACGAATCTGCGAGACGTAGCGGATGAATCTCGTATGGACTGACCGGCAGCGTGCCCAGCCGAACGTCGCGCGACGTCCTTGCGAGCCCGGCCATCATCATCAACGGTTCCCGGCGCGATGGAAAACTCTGGTTCCAGAACGTGTTGAGGCCGTACTCGTCCGCCAGCAGCCCCAGTTCTTCGATTTCGGTCGCGGTTCTTCCGGCCCCGAGGATGATGTCGATTTTCATGCGCGCAGACTATCACGCGGAATCGGTCACCCCACCCCATGCCGGGCCCGCACCGGTATGATGGTCGGCGATGAAGCTCGACCTGCATTGCCATACCACCGCATCCGACGGCGCGCTCACGCCGACCGAAATCGTTCAGCGGGCGGTGGAACGGGGCGTCGACGTGCTGTCGATCACGGATCACGATACGGTCGCAGCTTACGGCAAGCTCGGTTCCGACGACCTCGCTAAGCTGCAACTCGTCCCGGGTATCGAGTTCTCCACTCGATGGCAGGGTCACACGATTCACATCGTCGGCCTGGACATCGACCTCGCTAGCGCAGTGCTGGCCGACGCCGTCTCCCGGCAACAGGCGGCGCGTGCGGCGCGCGCAGAAGAGATTGGCAGGCGACTCGAACGAGCTGGAATAGAAAACGCACTGGACGGCGCGCGCGACCTGGCGGGCGAAAGCACCATCGGCCGACCGCATTTCGCGCGGCTACTTGTTGAGTCCGGACGGGTGAAATCGATAGCGGCTGCCTTCAAAAAGTATCTCGGCCCCGGCAAGGTCGGCGACGTCAAGCAGTTCTGGCCGCCACTCGAGATCGTGACCGGCTGGATCACAGCCGCCGGCGGCATTGCCGTCCTCGCACATCCGGGCAAGTACCGAATGACGAATACCAAACTCGCGGCGCTGATCGACGAATTCAGGGATCATGGCGGCGGAGCGATCGAGGTGCTATGCGGGCAACAGTCGACCGACGTGACACGCAAGCTGGCGCGACTTTGCAATCAGCGCGACCTGCTCGCCTCGTGCGGCTCGGATTTTCACGCCCCAGGTCAGCCGTGGAGCGAACTCGGCGCGTTCGGTGCGCTGCCGAAGGAATGCCGCACAATTCGTGAAGCATTGCGAGTCTAGAATTCCTCGCCTAACGATCCGCGATACGAACGTCCGGATGCCAGTTCTGATTCGCGCCGGGACCGCGCTGGGCAATCAGCGCGTCGATCACGAACGGCCGGCCTTCACGGTTGGCCGAGAAGGCCCGACCGAACGCGCCGCTGATATCTTCCGGGCGCTGGATCACGGCCCCTTCGATGTCGAACCCCTTCGCAATACTGACGTAGTCGACGTCCGGATTGCCGAGGTAACAGGACATATCCTGCCAGGCACTTTTGTCGACACGCGCGACCCTGGAGGCGAAATGAATTCGTCCGCGTTCCGCGTCATAACTACGGTTGTCGAATACGACGATCGTGACGGGCACGTCGTAACGCGATGCGGTCCACAGGCTCTCGATCTGCCCGAACAACATCGCCCCGTCGCCGACCATCGCGATGACCTGCTGTTGCGGTCGCGCAATCTTCACACCGATCGCCGCGCCGATGCCCCAACCTAGCGCGAAGCCCGTGGTCGGCCCGATCAGGCGCCGACGCCCGGGCCCAAAATCGATCCAGTCCTGCGGGCTGCGATCCCCGGTCTCCACGACGACGATGGCGTCGTCGTGGAGAAGATTATCGATCTCATAGCAAAGTCGCTCCGAATACATCGGTGATCCGTTCCAGCCGCGTTCCGCGCGTCGGCGACGACGGTCCGCCGCAGCCGCAGCCGATTGTCGCGAGGACTCCAGCCGCTCCCGACCGAGTTTCTCGCGCTGACGTCTGGTCGTCATGCCGTTAACGGCGTCGATCAGTGCGCGCGTCGTTTCGCCAACGCCGGCCGCGATCGCGATGTCCGTCGGATACGTATTTGCGATCTTGTCGTACTCGATGCGAGCGTTAATGACGGTCGCCGACTCGGGCACCGCCGCAGTCACGATAGTCGGGTCCGGCATCGTGCTGCCCAGATTCAGAAAGACGTCCGTCTGCGTCAGTCCGCGCGGATAGCCCATCGAGTAGAAACCGGCGAACAGCGGATGCCGGTAGGGCACGTCGCCGAAGACACTGTAACCCTGGGTCATCGGGATCGACAATAACTCGGCCAGCTCCACGACGTCCGCGTTCGCGCCCGCGCGAGTCACTTCCGCGCCGGCGTTGATCATTGGATGGCTCGCCTCGATCAGCGCGCGTGCAGACCGCTCGATCAATTCAGGCTTCGGCGGCAGACGGATATCGATCGTGAAAGCGGATTGTGGAAAAATCTTTGCGGCGACATCCGACGCTCGCTGCACGTTGCTCGGCATGCGAACGTAGACAGGCCCGCCCGGCGGCGTTGCCGCCAGCTTGATCGCACGACGAACCATCTCCGCGATATGTGCGGGCCGCTCGACGGCCCAGCGCCACTTCGTAAACTCGGTCGTCGCAGATAGCCAGCTCTCGAGTTGCTGAAAACCGTCGCGAGCGGGCAGTTCAGTATTCGAGCCGTCGGACATCACGACCAGCGCGGACCGGTCTTTCCATGCGTTGTAGAGATTGCTCAGGGAATTCGGCATGCCGATGCTCGGCAACATCAACATGCCAGGCCGACCGCTCGCCAGCTCGTAGCCGTGCGCCATACTGACGGCCTGCCCTTCCTGAACCGCGACGATCATCTTCAGTTCCGGCCGCGTCATCAGCGCATCATAAAATGCCGACTGCCCGGTCGAATTCGCGTCGAATACATACTCAGTGCCGGCGGCCAGCAAGCATTCCACCAGAACCTCGCCCCCCGTGCCGACGAACCGCTCACCCGACCGACCGGCGCCCGCCACCGCGCTCGCGAGCGCAGACTCTATCGCGATGCCACTGAAACCGAGCGCCGTCATACCGCGAGCGAAATCACGACGCGTCAGCTCGCGGGCGAGCAATCCTTTTGCCAAGTCTTTCATCGGTGCACTCCGCCGGGGGTTCTACATGCTAATCGCAGCACACTCTGTGGTACAAATAGCCGCCCATGTTTCCGATTCGCGACGAAAACCCCCACTTCCTGACACCATGGGTGACGTACGCGATCATCGGCATGAATGTATTGGCATGGGTCCTGGTGCAGGGCGCCGGCACGGAACCGACGCTTGCCGGGTCTGTCTGCAAGCTCGGATTGATTCCGGGGGACCTGCTCAACACCCTGCCGCCCGGGACGCGCTTTCAAATTGGTCCTAACCAATGGTGCGTACTCTCCGGAGACGCCCCGGTATTCACCGTCGTCACTTCGATGTTCCTGCACGGTGGCTGGATGCACATCATTGGCAACATGTGGTTCATGTGGATCTTCGGTAACAACGTCGAGGATTCGATGGGCCACGTGCGTTTCGCGTTTTTCTACTTGCTGTGCGGCGCCGCTGCGGCGGCAGCGCAAATGATTTCGAATCCGGAATCTGGAATTCCGATGGTCGGCGCATCCGGTGCGATCGGTGGAGTCATGGGTGCGTACATCATGCTCTACCCGCGCGTGAACGTGCACATGCTCATATTCCTCGGCTTCTTCGTCACGACGTTCACGATGCCGGCTATCTGGATGCTGGGCTACTGGCTGTTGATTCAGATTATCGGCGGCGTTGGGTCGATCGGAGCACAGGGCGGCGGCGTCGCGTTCTGGGCACACATCGGAGGATTCGCGGCGGGCATGGCGCTGGTGCTGGTATTCCGCAAACCGGAGCTCGTGAATCGACATCCTTACCACGGATGGAAACAGAAGGGTCATGCCACCGATAGCTGGCGACGGATCAAGTAACCTGCGTTTTCCAAGTTGAGAATCGGCGAGTTTCAGTTGGGCAGCCAGATTGCGGATTTTCCGGGAAGGAACTTTTCCTGCGCGGACTCCGGAAAAGTTTTCCCGGAAAATCCTGACCGAAGTGGCGAGCTCAAATGACGCCCGCCATGATCGTCGAAGGATCACCGCGCCCGCCGAAGCGCTGCGGCGCTGAATTCACAGGTCACCTTCCACCGACGTCGGCCGCTGGATGAGAGACCGGAGAGCGCTGCAAAATCTTTTCCCAAGTCTTCGCAGGAAAAGACTTTGCAGCGGTAGGCCGGGCTCGGCCATTCATCCGCGATCCTCCGACCCCGCTGCCGGCCACCGACCGAGAGCCCGGAGACTTCCGGAACAAATTCCTGAAGCCTTCTAGCGAGGGAATTTCGTTGCGGAAGTAGGCCGGGCTCGGCAATTCAACCGCGATCACCGGCGCTGAAAATCAGCAAGCATCACATGATCCCGTAAGCGAGCATGGCATCCGCCACCTTCACGAACCCGGCGATATTCGCCCCCTTCACGTAATTCGTCCGCCCCCCATCATCGGCATAGGCCAGGCACTGCCGGTGAATCGCACTCATGATGTTCTGTAACCGCCCCTCGAGTTCCTCAGCCGTCCAGGCCAGGCGGATACTGTTCTGGGTCATCTCCAGGCCCGAGACGGCCACGCCACCCGCGTTGGAGGCCTTGCCGGGCGCGAAGATAACGCCAGCATCATGCAGCACCTCGATCGCCTCGGCGGTGGTCGGCATGTTCGCACCCTCCGCGACCGCGATGCACCCGTTCTGGACGAGGATCTTCGCATCTTCCGCGTGCAGCTCGTTCTGCGTCGCGCAGGGAAACGCGAGATCGCACTTAATGCCCCATGGGCGCTCGCCGGGCAGATACTCGCATCCGAAATGCTCGGCGTACTCGTCGATGCGTCCACGGCGGTTCGTTTTCAGGTCGATGACCCAAGCCAGTTTAGCGTTGTCGATGCCGTCCGGATCGAAGATCGTCCCACCCGAATCCGACAGCGACACCACCTTGCCACCATGTTGAATAATCTTCTTCGTGCAGTACAGCGCAACGTTGCCTGCGCCCGAAATCGTGCAGGTCTTGCCGCGCACGGAATCGCCAACATGGTTGAGCACCTCTTCCATGAAATAGACGCAGCCATAACCCGTCGCCTCCGTGCGGATCAGGCTACCGCCGAACTCGAGTGCTTTACCCGTCAAGATGCCGGTGAACTCGCGTTCGAGTCGCTTGTATTGACCAAACATGAAGCTGATTTCGCGCGCGCCTACACCAATATCACCGGCCGGGATGTCGATGTCCGCCCCGATATGATGATGCAGCTCGGTCATGAACGACTGACAGAAACGCATGACCTCGTGGTCAGACTTGCCCTTGGGGTTGAAGTCGGCGCCGCCCTTGGCGGCGCCCATCGGCAGCGTCGTCAGGCTGTTCTTGAATGTTTGTTCGAATCCGAGGAACTTCAGGATGCCCAGGTTGACCGACGGGTGAAATCTCAGCCCGCCCTTATATGGGCCGATCGCATTGTTGAACTGAACGCGATAGCCACGATTAACGCGAACGTTGCGCTGATCGTCCTCCCAGACGACGCGGAAAATGATCGTCTTGTCGGGCTCGGTCATGCGCTGGAGTATCGCGGCATGCTGGTAACGCGGATTCTCGAGGATGTACGGGATGATCGACTCCGCCACCTCGTAAACAGCCTGATGGAACTCCGGTTCGCCGGGATTACGTTTAACCAGGCCCTCCATGAAGTGTTCCAGCGACAGGTCAGAATACATAACAGGCTCCGATTCTTGGACAAGCTGACCGCGAGCCGCGCTCAGGCGCGCAAATGCCCTAAACGCAGCGTTCGTGGGCGAATTCGACGACAATTCGCCCGCAACATGCGATGGTGGGACGGTATCATGGATTACGTCGGGTTGAATTTCGAAATCCCGAGCGCCCGGACCCCGCGACTGGCCCCGTGGCGTCTGGAATTCCCCCGGTGAACAGACTAAGCTACCGGGTCCAAAAACGAGCCGCCACGCGCCTCAGCGCGAGCAGTACAGAGGCATTCCAACATTGGATATCGATATCATTCTTGAGCCGGATCTGACGCCGGAGCAAATCACCGAATTGGGCCAGGCCGCAGAGAGCTACGGCATCCGGGGCTTGTGGACCTCCAACTATTTCGCGCACTGGGACCCGTTCATCAGCCTGATCCCGCTGGCGCAAAGTACCAAGCGCCTGCGGATGGGCCCATTGGCGGTCAGCCCGTTCGAGATGCATCCATTAAAGATTGCCAATGGTCTTCTTTCGCTCAATGAAATCTGCGACGGACGTGCGCAGATCGCGATTGGCGCCGGCGAGGGCAACCTCGACGCGATGGATCTTAAAAAGCCGAAAAAAATCGTGCTGGCCATTCGCGAATCGCTTGAGATCGTGCTCGCTGCGGCACATGGCAATCTTAAAGACGGCTACAAGGGCGAGATTTTTAACGTCAATCTACCCTGTGCCTACGACTGGCTCACCGCAACCCCGCCGAAGATTTACATGACAGCCTATCGCTTCATGATGATGCGCATGGGCGGCCGCGTCGCCGACGGTGTGTTCGTCGGTTGCACGCCTCCCGAGCTCATGGAGCCGGCCATGGAAAACGTCAACACGGGCATCGGTCGTCGCGAAACCCCGCCGGACGACTTCCGCGTCAATACCTTCTGGGCGTGGCATATCAAGGAAGACAAAGAAGCGGCATATCGCGAGTCACGTCGTGAACTGGCGTGGCGTGGCCGCAAGCTGGATCCCGACCTCCTGATCAACTGGCTCACGGAAGAGGAAGCGCAGTTTGTACAGGACAACTTCCAGGCCTACGTCGACGCATATTTCGATCGTTCCGGCATCGTCAAAGGCGTTTCTGACGATATCAACGACCGCTTGATGCATGGCATGACGTCGACCGGCGGCCTCGACGAGTTGGATCGCGAGATCGAGCGATTCAAGCTTTTCCAGAAGAACGGCCTAACGGAGATTGCATTGCGGTTGCACGAAGATCCGATGGAAGCTCTGAAGATCATCGGCGAACGTGTCGTTCCCGCACTGCGCTAAACCAGACGCGAAACGCATGCACGTGCATGGCGACCGCTCAAAAAGGATTTGACGAGGAAATTATAGTGCGCTCAAAAATACTTATTGTTCTCGCGGCGCTGATTTGCGTCCTGCCCGCCGCATGCAGTTCACCGGATGAACGGGCTGCCGCGTATCTCGAAAAAGCGCAGCAGCTGTATGACGAAGGCGACTTCACCACCGCACGTATCGAGGCGATGAACGCGGCCCAGATCCAGCCGCGTAACGCGGACGTTCGCTACCTGTTGTCCGAAATCGAAGAGTCCGAGCAGAACTTCCGGCAAGCGATCGGCCATTTGCAGGTTGCGGTAGACGCCGACGAGGCTCACCTGCCCTCCCGGATCAAGCTCGGCAATTACTATGTTCTCGCCAAGGCGGTCGATAACGCCGACGAGCAAGCTACCGCGGCAGAAGGCATCGCACCGGACGACCCGGAAGTCTTGCTGCTGCGGGCGCGCGTCCTCTACCTGCAGGAAGATCCTGACGCAGCTCTGGAACAAATCGAGCGCGCGCTGGCGGCGGATCCGAGCCTCGTCGAGGCGACAATGTTCAAGGCAGGTATTTTCGTATCGCGCCAGGAATTCGACAGCGCGCTTGAACTCGTAGACGCGGCAAGCGACGCCGCCGAAGAAGACGATATCAAGCAGCTTCGGCAGTTCCGCATAATTCTGCTGCGCTCAGCCGGGCGCAACGATGAAGTCGAAACGGACCTGAAGTCCTTGATGGAGGACTTCCCCGATGATGAAGCCTACGCCATCACCCTCGCGCAGCTTTACATAGCCGACGAAAAAACGGATGAGGCGGAAGAAGTCCTGCGCAAACTCGTCGAATCCGACCCCACGGACGCGGATCGCCGCATCAATTTCGTGCGTTTCCTCGTCGGGCAGCGCGGCCCCGAAGCGGCGGAGGCTGCACTGAAGGAATTCGTCGCGGAGGCACCCGACTCGTCCAAGCTCAAGCTGGCGCTCGGGCAATTCTATGAATCGCAGGGCGACCAAGTGAGCGCATATGGCATATTCGAGGAGATCGCTCAGGCGGAACCCAGCACAGAGATCGGGTTGACGGCCAGGAATCGGATGGTGGCGCTGAAGGTCAGGGACAATGACCTGGAAACGGCCAAGTCGATGATTGCCGGCATCCTCGAGACCGAGCCCGACAATGCCGATGCGCTGCTCATACGCGCTGCATTCAACTTCGCGGATAAGGACTACGACGCGGCGGTCGCCGACCTCCGCACGGTCCTCAGAGCGGATCCACAATCCACTCGTGGACTCTTGCTGCTGGCACGATCTCACGTGGGCGCCGGCAATGTGGAGCTCGCACAGGATGCCTATCGCCGGCTGATCGAGTTCCAACCGAATCATCCGGTGGCATCGAACGAGCTCGCGGACCTGCTCGCGCGGGCGGGCGATCCGGATCAGGCCGAGGAGATTCTCCGGCGCAAACTCGAACTGGCGCCTGAAGACCGCCGCTCCGCATCTAATCTGGTCGAAGCGCTGATGCTGCAGGGTGAGATGGACGCGGCCGAGGAAGAAGTCCGCAACCTGATGCAGTTCGATGATCCGAGTGGGCTTGCTGAATTCCAGCTCGGCCGCGTGCTGCAGGCGAAGAGCTCCGACGATGAGGCGGTCGCCGCCTACAAAAACGCTCTCGAAAAAAATCCGAACGCCACGCAGGCCCTGCAGGGCCTGACGGCAACGCTCGTCGATAGCGGCAAGCCGAACGAGGCGATCGCCTACCTGACCGGTCACGTCGAGGCTTATCCGGACCAAGTCCCGCCTCGGTTGCTGCTCGGCGCCGTATACGCGCGGGTGAATGAGCGGGATCAAGCGGAGGCGCAATTCGAGAAAGTCATCGAAATGCAGCCAAGCGCCAACCGGGCATATGCATCGCTGGCATCCCTGTACCCTGAAGATGCAAACGCCCGCGTCAGCATCTACGAACGCGGGTTCGCGTCGAATCCGACGGATGCGACGCTGGGATTCCTGCTCGCGACGGAATATGAACGCGCGCAGCGATGGGAAAAAGCTGTCGGTATCTACGAATCACTGATCGAGGCCGACGCGACCAACGACATCGCCGTCAACAATCTTGCG
>CAZISL010000038.1:0-6087 GCA_964541975.1 uncultured Chromatiaceae bacterium
GAGCGATTGCATGACCGTCTGACACGTTGCGACGGCGAGATCGCCCGTGCTTATGCCGTCCGCCACGTCGCGGTCCGTGTCATCGATGATGAAACCGTCCAGCAGGTCGCCGTAGTGCGCCGCGACGCTGCGCGCCGATACTTCCAGACTGAGCTCGCCCATGATCTTGGCTGTCGGTCCCTTGATCGCCGCGGCGCCGACGATCGGCGAGACCGCCACGACCGGAACGTCGGCGTCGCGAATCGCGGCGCGCATCGCAGGAATCGCCAGGATCGGATCGATACTGAGCCACGGGTTCGACGGCGCGATGACGATGCCCGCCAGGCCCGGCTCGCGCAATGCGCCCAGTACTTCCGGGCTGGGCCGGGCGCGATCGGCGCCGTGATACTCGATATGGCGTACGCACGGCTGTGCGCGATCGCGCACGAAGTAGTGCTGAAAATCCAGTATGCCGTCGTCGGTAACGACTCGCGTCGGCACCGGGTCGTCCGACATCGGAAGGATTCGCTGCGCGACCCCGAAACGGCGACACAACTCCGCGGTTGCTTCCGTCAATCGTCGTCCGTCGCGGAGCAGTTCGGCGCGCCGCACGTGAGTGGCGACATCCCGGTCGCCGAGTCGAAACCAGGTCTCGCCGCCGAGCGACTCGAGCGCGTCCATGAAACGCCAGGATTCCTGCTTGCGCCCCCACCCGGTGTCCTCGTCGACTTCGCCGGCCAGCGTGTACATCAGCGTGTCGATGTCCGGCGAGATCGGCAGGTCGAAATGTTCGAAATCGTCCCCGGTGTTGACGATCGCAGTCAGATGATCCGCCGGTACGACGTGGCTGAGCCCGAGCGCGAGCTTCGCGCCCCCGATGCCGCCCGTGAGCACGACATAGCGATCGTGCCGGTTCATTGGAACAGGTCTTCTTCCGCCGGTCGCAGGATATCCCGCGCCGTCTGCCCGGCCGTGCCCGCGGCGGCGCCGCGCACGATGACGACGGGGGTGCCCTCGGCGCCTTCTCCCATGACGAGGCCGGCTGCGCCAGCCAGGCAGTCCGCCGTCGCCACTTCTGCCACCTGCAATACACGGCCGAGCCGGTCATGGCCGCCGCGCATGTCGTTCATCGCCTCGATGCCGGCACAGCCGATCGCGATCCCGGTCGTGCCCAAGCGCCATGGTCGACCGACGCTGTCCGTGATCAGCACGCCGATCGACACGCCGTAGCGTTCGTCCAGTCGTCTCTTCAGGTTTGCCGCCGAGGCGTCGGCGTCTTCCGGGAGCAGCAACACCGTATCGTCGTCGCCAGCCACGTTCGACCGGTCGATGCCGGCGTTCGCCAGAACGATGCCACTGCGATGCTCGACGATGATGACGGTCGGCGTGTCGCGCACGATGCGATTGCTCTCGCGCAGGATCAGTTCCGCGAGTCGCGGGTCCTTGCCGCCGGCGTAGGCGAGCGACAATGCTTGCGGCGATGGTTCGACACTCTTGAGATCGACCAGCCGGTTCTCGGCTTTCGAGACGATTTTCTGCGCGACGGCGAGAACGTCGCCATCCGCCATCTCGAGGCCTGCGGCGTCGATGCAGCTGATCAGCAGTTTCGCCAGGTCCGCGCCCGGCTGTACCTCCGGTACACCAGGCACGGCAACGAACGACAGGCTGGGCATGATCATGCTGGTCGGCCGGGCGATCGAACTAACTTTCGGTGATGCCGGTAATCCGAATGCCGGCATGACTGTCGGGGTAGCGCTTGTTCATGAAAATCAGGACCGACGTCAGTGCCTCCATGGCGGCGGAATTGGCGAGCGGGCCGGCGTGCCAGGCCTTGAAGCCGGCGTGTTCCGCGAGTCCGATCACGATCTCGCGCGCGGCGAGTTTATCGCCCGCGACCAGCACGTCGCATTCCATGTCTGCGTCGGAGTCCATCAGGTCGGCCGCGACGTTGTGAAACGCCGACACGACGACCACTTGCTCGCCAACGAGCGCCTGCGCGCGCACGGCCGCGGAATCCTCCTCGGGTAGCTGAACGCGCGCGACTTTCGGCGGTACGAGCGGTACCGTCGTATCGATCAGGATCTTGCCCGTCAGGCCGGGGCTGATGTCTTCGAGCGTCGGCTGCTGATGCGCGAACGGCACGGTCAGCACGACGATATCCGCCGCCTGAGCCGCGTCCAGGTTCGCCTGGCCGCTGACGTCCGCGTCCGGGATGATCTTGAGCAGGTCGGACGCTGCCGCTTCCGCCTTGGGCGCCGTGCGAGATCCGATGACGATGTTGTAGCCGGCGCGTGCCCAGCGGCGCGCGAGCCCGGTGCCGAGAGAGCCGGTCCCGCCGATGATCGCGATCGTCTCGATTTGCCTGTCTGTATCCATGATCTTCCCGTGGGTGTTGGATTGAGAACGCGCATGGTATCCCGGGCGCCGGGAACGGCCAACACGGCATGCCCCGGCCTGTCGGCGGAGCCTGGCCGAGTGGCCGCGGAGGCCGGGAGTGTGCAGAATATCGCCCCGGACACTATTAAATACGGCGGTCGCAGAAAACCGCCGCGCCTGCCCCGGCGATCCGCGCCGGCCGAAGATCTCCGCCATGCAGATTTCCCTCGCCGGGACGCATGTCCGGCAACGGGTTCGGGGCGGCGCTCAGGGATGGAGGATCGAATGGAAATATATAAAGAGTTCATGTTCGAGGCCGCGCACCGGTTGCCGAACGTGCCCGAAGGGCACAAATGCGCGCGTCTGCACGGACATTCGTGGAAGGGGACGATCTACATCGCTGGCGAACTGGACGAGCGCATGGGCTGGGTCATGGATTACGGCGACATCAAGAAGATCTTCAAGCCGCTGTACGAGCAACTCGATCATCACTACCTGAATGAAATAGAAGGGCTGGAGAATCCGACCAGCGAGGTCGTGGCGAAATGGATCTGGAATCGACTGAAGCCGGACCTGCCGCAGCTGACGCGCGTCGTCATCAACGAGACCTGCACGTCGGGATGCATCTACCGGGGCGAGGATGACTGAGGCGTCCGCTCGCAGCGACGCCGACGCCGGCGATCGTCGTCACATGCAGGCCGCGCTGGAAGCCGCGCGGCGCGGCATGCTCGCCGGCGAGCCACCGGTCGGCGCCAACCTCGTTCGCGACAATGAATCGCTCGCGACGCTGAGCAACGGCGTCATCAGCGACCTGGACGTCACGGCGCATGCGGAAATGCGCGTCATTCGCGCGGCCTGCCGCAGCCAGCGCAAGCTGTCGCTCGACGGTTGCACTTTATATGTCACGGTCGAGCCCTGCCCGATGTGTCTTTCGGCCTGTCACTACGCCGGTATCGACCGGATCGTCTGGGGCGCATCGCTGGAAGATATGCACGCGGTCACCGGCAGCGAACTGACGATTCACTATGCCGCGCTCGAAGCGGGCGGCATCGATATCGACGTCAGCGGCGATTGCCTGGGGGAAGAGTCGCGTGCGTTGCTCGGCGAATGGTCCCGCGGTCTGCGCCGCGCCTGAGACGCCGCCGATGGAGAACGCGCAATACGATTCCATCGCCGAGCAGTATCGGCGTTCGAAGTCTTCGCCGGTCCGGCGCTTCATCGAGGAATACACGTTCATGGAGCTCGTCGGCGACGTCCGCGGCAAACGCGTGCTTGACCTGGCGTGCGGCGAAGGATTCTATACGCGCCGCTTGAAGACGGCCGGCGCCGACAGCGTACTCGGCGTGGACATCTCGAGCGAGATGATCGAGCTGGCCCGGGCGCAGGAGAATGCCGAAACGCTGGGCATCGACTACCTGTGCGCCGATGCCGCCGCGATCGACGCACTCGATCTCGGTTCGTTTGACATGGTCGTCGCCGCTTACCTGTTGCATTACGCACCGGACGAAAACGTACTTCGCCGGATGTGCAGCAACATCGCGGCGTGCCTGCCGGAAGGCGGGCGATTCGTCACGCTGAATGAGAACCCCGAGCAGCCGGGCGAACGATTCTCCGGTTACGAGCAGTACGGCTTCAACAAGACTGCGCAGTTGCCACTCCGTGATGGCGCCGAGATCACCTACTGGATGATTGCCGGTCGCGAGATGTTTCAGATTCATGCCCGCTGGTTCTCGCGCGCGACCTACGAGCGAGCGCTCACCGCGGCGGGTTTCCGATCGATCGAATGGCAACCGCTACGACTCGACGACGCGGGTATCGAGGCGCACGGCAGGGATTACTGGCAGGAATACCTGACCAATCCGCCGATCGTCGGAATCGAGTGTCGGGTCTGAAACGATGCGCCCGCTGCACGCCTTCGTCGAGTCGTTCGCGGTGTCGCGTCCCGACGCGATCGCGGTCGTCGATCGCGATCGGCGGCTGTCCTATGCAGAACTGAATACCCGCGCGAATCGCCTCGCGCACGCGCTGATGGACCGTGGCGCCGGGCAGGGCAGCCTCGTCGGGCTTGCCGTCGCGACCGGAGCCGACACCATCGTCGGCATGCTCGGTATCATGAAGTCGGGCGCCGCTTATGTGCCGCTCGATCCGCTGCTGCCGAAACGTCGGCTGGAGCAGATCGTCGCGCAATGCGAGCCGAGCCTGATCGTCGCAGACGACTCGGGCAGCGCGAGGCTCGCCGATCATTCCGCGCGCATCGTGTCGATCGGTGAGCGTCACCCGCGAACGGACGATCCCGGCCTGGAAACCGGCGGCGCCCAGCTCTGCTACGTCATGTTCACGTCGGGATCGATGGGTCGCCCCAAGGGCGTCATGGTGTCGCACGGCAATCTGGTGCCGCTGTTCGGCGATATCGGTGTCCGTCTCGACATCGTGAGCGACGATGTCTGGACGCTGTTTCATACCTGCGCGTTTGGGTTCTCGGTCTGGGAGATCTGGGGTGCACTGCGCCACGGTGGCCGCCTGGTTATCGTGCCGCCCGACCTGCGCAATGAGCCGCGCGGATTCGCGCGGCTCGTTCGTGAGGAACGTGTCACGGTCGCCAGCCAGACACCGTCGGCATTTCGCCAGAACTTCCTGGCCGACAATGTGACGTGCGAGGACTTCGGGCCGGCGCTGCGAGCGATCGTATTGAGCGGCGAAGCCGCGGTCGGCGAGGATGTACGTGCGTGGTACGCGCGTACTCCGGCGGACGGACCCGAGTTGCTCAATACGTACGCGATCACGGAGACGAGCGGCCAGCTGACGCTGCACGAGTACCGAGCGGATCGATTGGCCGATGACGACCTGCGCACGATCGGGCGCGCGTTGAGCCACGCAGAGATCCTGCTGCTCGATACGCAAGGCACGCCGGTCCCCAACGGATCGCCGGGCGAGTTATTCGTCGCCGGTCCAGCGATCGCGCAGGGTTATGTGGGTGAACCGTCGCTGACGGCCGAACGCTTCGTCACCGTGAACGTCATGGGGCGAGGTGCCGTATACGCATATCGAACCGGCGATCGCGCCCGCCGGCTCGACAACGGTGAGCTGGAGTTTCTCGGCCGCGTCGACGATCAGATCAAGTTGCGCGGTTACCGTATCGAGCCAGGTGAGATCGAATCCGCATTGCGTTCCCACCCCGACGTTCGCGATGCAGCGGTCGCGCTCCATCACGCTCCGAACGGGCAGCCGCGGCTCGCGGCGTACGTGGTTTCAAGGGATACGGTTACGGACTCCGCGATGCCCGAGTTCTGGCCCTCGGTCGGCCCGTACCAGGTCTATGACGAATTCCTGTATGACCTGATGAGTTCCGAGACCGAACGGCTCGAACGTTATCGAGAAGCGTTCGCCGACAGCGTGCGCGATCGCATCGTGCTCGATATCGGCACCGGCGAGAACGCGTTGCTTGCGCGCATGTGCGTCGACGCCGGCGCGCGTCGCGTCTATGCCGTCGAGGTCCTTGAAGAGGCCTTTGAGCGGGCGCGTGACCTGGTTCGCGAGCAGAATCTCGAAGACAGGATCCACGTTCTGCGCGGTGATATGTCTTCGGTCGAAATTCCGGAGCCGGTCGAAGTGTGCACGCAGGGCATCATCGGCAATATCGGCAGCGCCGACGGCATCGTGCCGATCTGGAATGCCGCACGCCGTTTCTTCGCGCGCGACTGCTTGCCCGTTCCGGCGCGCTGTCGAACGATG
>CAZISL010000039.1:0-7365 GCA_964541975.1 uncultured Chromatiaceae bacterium
TTCCCGGTCCAGGCGATCCATGTGCCGAAGACCGTCGACAACGACCTGCCCATCACCGACACCTGCCCGGGCTTCGGCTCCGTCGCGAAATACGTTGCCGTGTCGACGCGCGAAGCGGCGCTCGATGTCGCTTCGATGGCGGAGACGTCGACCAAGGTTTTCGTGCTCGAGGTCATGGGCCGGCACGCGGGATGGATCGCGGCAGCCGGCGGACTCGCGGGCCAGACCCGCGCCGATGCACCGCACGTAATCCTGTTCCCCGAGGTACCTTTCGACGAAGCTGCGTTCCTGAAGCGCGTGGATCGATGCGTCAAGAACTATGAATACTGCGTCGTCGTTGTCAGCGAGGGCGCCGCTTATAAGGACGGCACCTTCCTGGCCGATGCCGGCACGACGGACGCGTTCGGTCACAAGCAGCTCGGCGGCGTAGCGCAGACCATTGCTCAACTCGTCAAGGACAAACTCGGCTACAAGTACCACTACGCCATCGCCGACTACCTGCAGCGTTCGGCACGGCATATCGCGTCGAAGACGGACGTCGAGCAGGCGTATGCCGTCGGCAAGGCCGCGGTGGAACTCGCGCTGAAGGGCGAGAACTCGATCATGCCGACGATCGTCAGGAAATCGGACAAGCCGTATAAATGGACGATCGGTACTGCGCCACTGAGCCGTGTCGCCAATCGCGAGAAAATGATGCCCAAACGGTTCATCACCAAGGACGGGTTCGGCATCACGACCGCGTGCCGCCGCTACCTCGAGCCGCTGATCCAGGGCGAGGACTACCCACCTTACTTAAACGGCCTGCCGAAATACGTCGAACTAAAGAACGTCGCGGTGCCCAAAAAGCTCAAAGCGAAGTTTGTGCTATGATCGCGCGCTAGTTCGGGGTCGGAACTCGGCCACGGCGGGGTCCAGCGGGGTGTAAATAAAACCTTAAGCCCTTGATCCCTAAATAAATTGGTAATGATCGGACGACGGCGATCGCAGTGACTGCGACCGTAGCCCCGGTCTCTTTAATTTTGTTTTTCGGGAGGAAAAACCATGTCCAGCGACCTGGCTTTATTGCTGAGCGTCGGCGCGGGCTTACTCGCCCTGATTTACGGCGGCGTATCCATCAAATGGATTCTCGCCCAACCAGCCGGTAACGAGCGCATGCAGGAAATCGCGGGCGCGATCCAGGAAGGCGCCAGCGCCTATCTGAACCGCCAATACATGACCATCGGAATGGTCGGTGCCGCTTTGTTCTTTGTCCTCGGCTTCGCCCTCGACTGGGCGACCGCGTTCGGCTTCCTGATCGGTGCCGTGTTCTCGGGCGCGGCCGGCTACATCGGTATGAACATCTCGGTCCGTGCGAACGTGCGTACCGCGCAGGCCGCACACGAAGGCATGGGCAAAGCGCTCGACGTCGCATTCCGCGGCGGCGCGATCACCGGCCTGCTCGTCGTCGGCCTGGGCCTTATCGGCGTCGCCGGTTACTTCTGGATCCTGAAAGGCATGGGCATTTCCCAGGACGAGTCGTTGCATGCGCTGGTCGGCCTCGCGTTCGGTGGCTCGCTGATCTCGATCTTCGCGCGACTCGGCGGCGGCATCTTCACGAAGGGCGCCGACGTCGGCGCCGACCTCGTCGGCAAGGTCGAAGCCGGCATCCCTGAAGATGATCCGCGTAATGCGGCCGTCATCGCGGACAACGTCGGCGACAACGTTGGCGACTGCGCCGGCATGGCGGCGGACCTGTTCGAGACCTACGGCGTCACGCTCATCGCGACGATGCTGCTCGGCGGCCTGCTGTTCGAAAACACCGACGCCGGCGTCATGTACCCGCTGATGCTGGGTGCGGTCTCCATCGTCGCTTCTGTGATCGGCACGTTTTTCGTCAAGACGAAGCACGGCGGGTCGGTCATGGGTGCCCTGTATAAAGGTGTGATCATCTCCGGCGTGATCGCCGCGATCGCGTTCTACCCGGTCACCAACATGATGATGAGCGGGATCGAAGGCTACTCTGCGATGGGCATCTACCTGTCCGCACTGATCGGCCTCGCGCTGACGGCTTTCATGGTGTGGATCACCGAGTACTACACGGGTACCGAATACAAACCGGTCAAGAAGATCGCCGAGGCATCCATCACCGGTGACGCAACCAACATCATCGCCGGCCTCGGCGTTTCGATGAAGGCCACGGCCGCACCGGTCATCGCGATCTGTATCGCCATCTGGGGTTCCTACGAACTGGCGGGCGTCTACGGTATCGCGATCGCCGCGACGTCGATGCTGTCGATGACCGGCATGATCGTCGCGCTCGATGCGTTCGGCCCGATCACGGATAACGCGGGCGGCATCGCCGAGATGGCGGAACTCGACGAGAAGATTCGAGGCATCACGGATCCGCTGGACGCGGTCGGCAACACGACCAAGGCCGTGACGAAGGGGTATGCGATCGCATCGGCCGGCCTCGCGGCGCTGGTGCTGTTCGCCGACTACACGAACAACCTCCGGACAGCAGGCAAGCTCGAAGATTTCAGCCTCGCCGACCCGGCCGTCATCATCGGCCTGTTCATCGGCGGCATGGTGCCCTACCTGTTCGGCGCGATGGCGATGGAAGCCGTCGGCCGGGCAGCGGGCTCCGTCGTCGAGGAAGTCCGCCGTCAGTTCAAAGAGATCCCGGGCATCATGGAAGGCACCGGCAAGCCGGACTATTCGCGTTGTGTCGACCTGCTGACCAAATCGGCAATTCGGGAAATGGTCATCCCGTCGCTACTGCCCCTGCTCGTACCGGTCATCCTGGTTGTCGTCGCGAACCTGGCCTTCGGCCCGGGCGGCGGCGTCAAGGCGCTCGGCGGCATGCTGATCGGCACGATCATCACCGGGCTGTTCCTCGCGATCTCGATGACCGTCGGCGGCGGCGCGTGGGATAACGCGAAGAAATACATCGAGGACGGCAACTGCGGCGGTAAGGGCACCGATGCCCACAAGGCCGCGATCACCGGCGACACGGTCGGCGATCCGTACAAGGATACGGCCGGTCCGGCGATCAACCCGCTGATCAAGATCATCAACATCGTCGCACTGCTGATGGTGCCGCTGCTCTGATCCCGATTCGCGTAGAATCGAAAAGGCCCCGCATCGCGGGGCTTTTTTTTGCGCGGCGCAATTTGCTCGATGACTTACTCGCGCGGCGCCGCGGCCGTGAAAGCGATACATCTTCGGCGGTCCGGTAAAAGCACACATCATGATGACGATCGGCGAGTTTCAGTCTAGTCGATCTGCAATACGGCGTAAGAATAATGCTATAACGTCCGGCGTCGCCAGCCGCGGTGGCTTGAAATCGAAACTCAGTTATTCAAATGCCAATTAAAACCACCAACTACTATTTCGCACTTATCCTGTCGGCGTCGATGCTCGCATGGGCCGGTCCGGCGTCGGCTCAGGCCGAAGATGGTCAGGACGAGCTGGGTAACTGGCTGATCTGGAATAGCACACTGAATTTTTCCGACCAGTGGAGCATGTTCACCGAGGCTCAACTGCGCCTGTGGGAGATTGCGTCGAACCCGAACGAGTTTTTCGCCCGCGTCGCCGGCCAGTACAACACGTCCAAGCGAACCCTGATCGCACTCGGGTATATGCATTCGGTGTCGGAGCCCTTCGAGGACGGTGCCCCCGACACGAAAGAAAACCGGATCTATCAGCAGTTCACCGCCAAGAACCGTTGGTCGCGACCGGTACTCGAGCATCGTTTCCGCACCGAGCAACGCTGGATCGACAGCGCCGGCGAAACGAATTTCAGAAACCGATTCCGCTACCGGCTGCAGGCGACCGTGCCGATCAGCCGGGACCAGATGGGGCCGCAAACCCACTTCCTGAATTTCTATGACGAGATTTTCCTGAACTACGGAAATCGCAGCGAAACGTTCGATCAGAATCGCTTGTACGGTGCCTATGGCTACCAGTTCACGAAGCGAAACAATCTGCAGCTCGGGCTGCTGTGGCAACGAAGATCATCGTCACGCGATTTCTACCGGCTACAAATTTTCTATACGCACAACTTCGACCTCTGACTGCCGCTGTCAGCGTTTCCGGCGTCTAGATGATTCGCCGGAACGTAAGGTTGATGCGCGATTCGGTCACGCGCCGGCGTTTCGGCAACGAGTGCTGCCAGAATCTTTGCGTCGTCCCGGCCATGACCAGCAAGCTGCCAGACTCAAGACTGATGGTTCGGCTGGCCTCGCTCGCTTCGCGCTGCCGGTAACGCAGCTTCATGTCACGCTCGGCACCGAGGCTGACGCTGGCGATCGTCGGGTTGTCGCCGAGCTCCGGCTCGTCGTCGGCATGCCAACCCATGCTGTCGCCGCCATCGCGGTAAAGGTTCACCAGTACTGAATTGAAGTCGTGACCGACGGCGTCGCTGACTCTTATGCGCAGGTCGTGAAGCGTCGCGGTCCACGGCTCGGGCCGCATGGTCAGGCCTGACCAGCGGTACTCGCTGTCGGGGTCGCCGTACCATTGGTGCAGCCTCGGGATCGGATGGCTGCGGCCGAATACTTGCACGCAGTCGCGGCGCCAGCTCACCTCCCGCATCAGCCTGCTCATGTTGTTCGCGACAATACTCGGCGCGAGGAACTCGCGCTGCAGCCGCAGATCCGCGTCGCGCAGAGGTAGCCGTTCCCAGTGCATCGTCGAATACCGGTCCAAGGACATTTATCCAGCAACGATATCATCGTTCTTCTTCGTATTCGACGACCTGGCGAACTATCCCGAGTATGAAGACAGCATCGCCGCATGGATTCGCGCGGGCTCGCTGGGTCCGCTGGAAGACATTCCGGAAGGCATCAAGAACATGCCCGCGGCACTGATCGGGCTGTACGAGGGACTGAACTCCGGCGTGCGCAGGGTGCGCATCGACCCCGGCGCCAACTAGCGAGACGGGCGCTTCCAGATTCCCTTGTCGAACATCCGTTCGATCGACTCGTCGACGACCTGGTCGTTCTCTTTGTGCTTCAGCGGCGGTGCATCGATGCAGCGATTCTTCTCGTACAGGGGCTGATCGTAGATCAAGCGATACTGCTCGGTCCGCAGATCCTTGAGCCAGTTGCCCCACTTCGAGCGCTGCCGGTATTCGCGCAGACCTTCGATGTTGATGATCGCACCGGTGTAAGATGCCGCGCCACCCGCGTCATTGTTGGCGATGACGCGCCCCTGGTAGTCCGCGATCATCGACTTGCCGCCGAACATGTCCAGCGGAAACTTGCTGTCGGCCGACGGCGCATATGACGCCGGGTTCGGGCAGATCATGTAGCAGGTATTGTCGAGCGCACGCGCCCGATTCTGCACCTCCCACAGACCGTTCCCGACGTAAGGCTGCGGATAACTTGGCCGGTAGATGATCTCGGCGCCATTCATCGCGAGCCCCCGGGAGGTCTCGGGATAACTGCCCTCCATGCAGATCAGGCAGCCGATTCGCCCGATCTCGGTGTCGGTGACCGGGAAAAACGCGTCGAGCGTCTCCCCATACAACTCGACCCACTTGTCCCAGACGTCGTGCGGCACGGTCGAGTGTTCGCGCGCGAACACCTGCATCTTATAGTGCTTGTGAATGACCTCACCCTGCCGGTTGATGACGAACGCGCAATTGAAGAAGCGCTCGGGAATCTCCGGATGCGTGACTTTGGCCTGCGCGATGATGAACCCATCGAGGCCGCGCGCGAGCTGGCCGAGATACTCGGTCTCCTTGCCGGGGATATCGATCGCCAATCGGTCGATGTAGTCGACATGATCCCAATCGAAGATTTCGTCGGTGAAACCTTGCAGTGCGCCCTCCGGGATCGTGTACAGACGCACCGGCAACTCGATCTCGGTGACGTTCTTGGCCGCGAACGCCAGCTCCGCGATGTGGTCGAGGTTGCGCGTGATCTCGCTGCGCTTCTTCGGACCGACCATGACCGGGTTCAGGGCCAGGGCCATGTATTGCTCGACCCGTTCGTGTTCGCTGGTCAATGTTTTGCTCCCCTGAATTTACCGGAATACTGTAGCCTGAATCATAGTAAAACTATACGCTACAGGATCACTATCTCGATGAAAGACGCTGGTCACGACGCCGCGCATGAAGAGCCCTGGCCGAGCCCGGCGCGTGCCTGGTACGCGATCGGCATCCTGCTGATCGCATTCGTTTTCTCGTTCATCGATCGCAGCATCATCGCGCTGCTCGTCGAACCGATAAAGAAGGACCTGGGAATCTCGGATTTCGGTATCGGGTTGTTGCAGGGTCTGGCGTTCGCGATTTTTTACACGCTCGTCGGCATTCCGATCGGGCGCCTCGCCGACAGATACAGTCGGCGCCGCATCATCGCCGTCGGCATTTTTCTGTGGAGCCTGATGACCGCGGCGTGTGGCCTCGCGAAGAGTTTTGCCGGCCTGTTCCTGGCCCGCGTCGGGGTCGGCGTCGGTGAAGCGGCATTGTCACCGTCGGCATACTCGATGATCTCGGACCTGTTTCCGCGCGACCAACTCGGCCGAGCGCTGGCGGTTTACCAGGGCGGCGCCTTCCTGGGCGCCGGCATCGCCTTCATCGTCGGCGGCATGGTAATCCGGGCGCTCTCACGTGCCGGCGAGGTTGCGTTGCCGCTCATCGGCATCGTGCAACCGTGGCAGATGGTGTTCTTCGTCGTCGGACTGCCTGGCTTGATCGTCGCACTGCTGATGCTGACCGTCAGGGAACCTGCCCGCCGGGGGAAGATCGCCGGTCATGACAAGGGGATCCCGATCGGCGAGGTCGTGCGCTATGTCAGAACCAATGGACGGTTGTTTACATCGGTATTTGTCGGCTTCGCCCTGCTCGCCGTTCCGATCACGACATTCCTGACGTGGTTCCCCGCCTACCTGAACCGCATCCATGGCTATTCCCGCGGCGAAACCGGTCTGACACTCGGCTTGATCCTGCTGATCTTCTCGCCGGCCGGCGTTTACTTCGGGGGATGGTTGATCGACCAATTCCAGCGACGCGGCTATGCGGATGCGCCGTTGCGCACCGGACTCATCGCCGCCGCCCTGTTGCTGCCGTTGAGCCTGTTCGCGACGACGCTCTCCAACAGCTCGCTCACCATCGCGCTCGCTTGCCCGTTGGTTTTCTGCGCGAGTATGCCCATTGCCGCGGCACCGACGACGCTGCAACTCGTGGCCCCGAATCAGCTGCGCGCGCAACTCTCCGCGGTGTGGATGCTGGCACTCAACCTGATATCGACCGGCGTCGGTCCAACCGGCGTCGGCTTCATCACGGAATACGTACTGGGAGACGAGATGGCCGTCGGCTTGTCGGTTGCGCTGGTCAATTGCGTCAGCGTCCCGGTTGCGGGGCTGCTGCTGTGGTTTGGGATC
>CAZISL010000040.1:0-12288 GCA_964541975.1 uncultured Chromatiaceae bacterium
CGCAACGTACAGATTGCCGTCGCGGAACGCGATGCCATTCGGCAACTTCAGGTCCTCGGCAATCGTCACCACTGCGGGACTGCCGCTGAACGCATTGCGAACCGCGTATACGTCGCCGGCTCGCCGCGTGGACACGAACAGCGTTCCATCTTCGCCGAGCGCCATTGAGCGCGCGTCGGGCACGCCGGTCACGAGTTCTTCAACGATGAAACCGTCGGGCAGCCTGAACTCGGGCATCGGAAAACAGGAAGGGGCCGCCAGGAGCCCGGCAAACAGCACCGACAATGACGGTAACCAGTGTTTCACTAAGAACGTGCCTCCGAGGCGAACTCCCGGATTACTGACCGAGCAATACCAGTGACAGCGCGGGCCAGAACGTGATCAGCAGGACCGAAGCCAGCAGAATCAGGAGAAAAGGAAAAGTTGCCAGATATACTGACACAATCGACTTGTCGAAACGATAGCTCGAAATGAACAGATTCAGGCCGACCGGCGGTGTCAGAAACCCGAGCTGCATCGTCGCGAGGAAGACGATGCCGAGATGAATCGGGTGCACGTCGTAGACCGCGGCGACCGGCAAAATCAGCGGCACGACCAGGACCAGCGCCGAGAAGATATCCAGTATCGCCCCGAGCACGAGCAGGAAGAAAAACAGCAATAACAGAAAGCTGGTCGGCCCGGAGACGAAGCGATTCACGTAGCCGACGAGCTGCTCCGGCACCTGGGCATCGATCATGTAGTTCGTCGACGCGAGTGACACGCCAAGAATCATCAGGATGCCGCCGACCAGCACCATCGACTCGCGCATGATTCGCGGCAACTCGCGAAATGGTATGTCGCGCCGAATAAACACCTCGACGACGACGGCATAGACGACGGTCACGGCGGCCGCCTCGGAAACGGCAAAGTACCCGCTGTAGATTCCGCCGAGTACGACGATTGGCAGCGGAATCTCCCACGCCGTAGCGCGGATCGCCGCGAACAATTCCCTGACGGAGAAGTCGCTGAGCGGCGTCCGGTTGGCGCGATTAACCCACAGCGAATGCGCGGCCATCGCGACCATCATCAGCGTGCCGGGAATGATACCGGCCAGGAACAGATCGTCGATCGGAATCTCGGCAACGACGCCATAGAGAATCAACGGCAGCGACGGCGCAAACAACAATCCGAGACTGCCGGCCGAGGTCACGAGACCGAGGGTAAAACGATCCTCATAGCCGGCCTGAATCAGGGCCGGATACAGCAATGCGCCGAGCGCGATGATCGTCACACCGGAAGCGCCGGTGAAGGCCGTGAAAAAAGCACACGCCGCGATCGATACAATCGCGAGCCCACCCGGCAACCAGCCGAGCATGGCACTGGTCAGGCGCACGAGGCGCGCGGGCGCCTGGCTCTCGCTCAGCACATACCCGGCGAACGTGAACAACGGAATCGCGAGCAGGATCGGCATCTCCGCGATACCGAACACTTCGATCGGCATCACCGACAACGGAATCTCGCTTTGCGTATATCCGAGCATTGCGCTCGTCGCGATGACGACGAACAACGGTGCGCCGAGCAGGGCCAGCAGCGCTAGTAAGATGATTGTCATGTGCCGGCCGTCGTACCGGTGATCTTCGCGACGATGTCACGCACTGCCCGCAGACACCAGATCGCATAGCGGTAACCAATCAGAAAGAATCCGACCGGCAGAATGGCCTGAAACCACCAGGCCGGCAGGTTGTCGAGCAACGTGTCTTCGAATTCACGAGACTGGGCGACGAACTCCCATGAATACCACGCCAGCACGAGAGACACCACCGCTGTGAACGCGCGAACGATAACATCTACCCAGGGCCTGAAGCCTTCCGGCATCAGGCGGGACAGCGCGTCGATGGCGATATGACGATTCTCGCGGCTGGCGGCGACCGCACCGAGCATGGCGACCCAGAGCACCATCAGCCGCAGCGCCTCGTCGCCCCACGCGAATCCTGAATCCATGAAATTGCGCAGAACGATCTGCGCAGCTGCCAGGATGATCATCGCCGTCAGGACGGCGACGAGTGCAGCGTTTTCGACGAACTGGCCGGCCCGATCGGCCCGCGCAAGGAACCCGGTTTGCCGCCCGTCGTCGCTCACTCCGCGCCAGCGGCTGCGGCGGCTGGCTCCGAACCGGCCTCGGAACGAAACGCCTTGACGTATTCGAGCATCTGATCGAGCAGGTCGAGCGAGAAAGCCCCCTCGCCTGCCATGCGTCGGCTCGTCTCGGCAAGCTTCGCCTGAATCGCTTCCATGCGACCCAGGTCGACGTCGACGAACTGCAATCCGTTCGACCGCAAGGCCTCTTCGGCCTGCTCATTGTCGACGCGGTTCTGCTGTTCGAAGTCCTCGTACATCGCCGTGAACACCTGGCTCACGACCTGCTGATCAGCGTCACTGAGCTTGACGAAGTGTTTCTTGTCGATCGCCATAACGGCAAGCGTATAGGCGAATGGATACTGCATCACATACTTTACTTTCGTGAACCACTGCAGCACGACCGCGCCGACCGGCGGCGTCGCGATGTACTCGAGCAGACCGGTCTGCAGGCCCGTCAGTACGTCGGTGATGGGTAAAACGACCGGCGACAGTTCGAGCGTTGCCATGGCTTCGTAGCTCGCCCGATCTCCTTCCGGCACCCACACCTTGCGGCCGCGCAATTGATCGATCGTCGTAACGGAATCATTGCCCATCAGCTTCGCGAAACCGCCGCCCGCAAAACCGAACGATACGAAACCGGCGTCATCGAGGCCCGCCTTCAACAAGGGATCCATGCGCTCGCGCACGTAGTCGACCTCTTCCTGCGAGCCAAAGACCATCGGCAGACCGTACAACTGGATATCGCGGTAGCGTTCGGCGAGGCCGTTCGCCGTGAACACGCCTCCGTGCAGCTGGCCGATGCGAATCTTTCTCAGGACTTTCTTGTCGTTGCCCATGACGCCGCCGCCATAGAACTTGAAGGTCACGCGGCCGTCCGTCCGTTCCTTGACCTGCGCAGCGGCATCCTTTAGGTCGGTCATCCACTGCGAACCCTCAGGCGCAACGGTGGCAATCTTGAATTGCGCCGCGTCTGCAACGCCAGCGAACAGAACCAGGGTGGTAACTGCCGCAAAAAACCTTCGTCGAAGCATCAGTGTCCTCCGGCCGGTGGCCGCGATTCGCAGTTCAGAAATAGTCGTCCGCCGATTCCAGCAATTCCCGCGCCTGTTGATGCGCCAGGCTGTTCATCAGCGTATATCCCGTTTGTCTGACCTCGCCCGCCAGCACTTCGTTCAATAATTGGTCGTGCAACTCCCGCTCGTACAGCAGCCGCGCGTAACCGCGAGCATACTCAACTTTGATGCTGAGATCCCGGTCGCCGGCCAGCGTCAACGCCTCTTCGAAATAGCCACGTCCCTTCTCGGGCTGGCCGCCCAGCGCCGGCGGACGCAGCGTATTGAGGATGCCGAGATACATCAGTACCGATGCCCGATCAGTGTCGACGCCTAACTCCAGCAGGTGCACCAGCGCTGTCTCGATCTTGGGAAGATCGGCCAGCGCGATGAAGTCCGCGCTGTGTGCGCGAATATAGGCGAGCGAGCCGACGGAGTAGCTGTAGAGCGCCTCGGCTGCCTTGTCGTCGACGGCGAGGATCGCCGCCTCGTACTCGTCGAACGGCAGGTCCTCCAGGCCACAGGCGTCCTTGTCGGCCGCGCACAGCGAGCGTCGCCCATATGCGCGCGCCTGGCGCGTCAGAACCTTGGCGCGTTCCGGGTCGTCATTGAAAGCGATGCCATACGCCGCATAAAGCTCCCCGGCGGCGCCCAGCGTGGCGGGATTGTCCGGCGACGAGCGCACCATACTGTCGAGCAACAGGAGAAATGCCGGTACGGCTTCGCGGACGAGCTCGGGGTCTTCCTGGTCGAGAATCGATGCCGACAGGTCTTCGGCCATACCGGCGGTCGCGGATGAGACGATGCTGGAGCAACCGGTCATCAGCACCGCGGCAGACAGCAACAATGGCACCAGTAACGGGGGCAGACCCCAATTTCGCCGGAGGGTCGAAATCACTTTTTCGTTCAGTGCTGCGAAATTGGGGTCTGACCCCGTTTCGCAGTCGACTAACCGATTTTTTCCTTGATGCGCGCCGACTTGCCGCTGCGTTCGCGCAAGTAATAAAGCTTCGCACGCCGCACGTCGCCGCGACGCTTGCGCGTGACGCTCGCCACGCTCGGGCTGTGCGTCTGGAAAACGCGCTCGACGCCCTCGCCATGCGAGATCTTGCGGACCGTGAACGAAGAATTCAGGCCACGGTTGCGCTTGGCGATGACGACACCTTCGTAAGCCTGTAGACGCTCGCGACTACCTTCTTTGACTCGCACCTGCACGACGACGGTGTCGCCCGGCCCGAACTCCGGGATGTCGCTCTTGACCTGTGCTGCTTCGAACTCTTCTATGATCTTGCTCATCGTCGTTTCCGCCGTGTACTCAATTCCAATTTTAAAGTTTGTCCGGTCGATCTTCGTCCGGCCGCAAATCCTGTTCCGCCAGGTACTCGTGCAGCAACTGCTGCTCCTCGTCCGTCAGCGCTCTCCTTTCCAGCAGGTCGGGCCTCCGAACGTACGTTCTGCCCAACGCCTGCTTCAGCCGCCATCGCCGAATCGCCTCGTGATCCCCGTCACGCAGAACCTGCGGTACCTGCATGCCTTCGACCACATCCGGCCGCGTATAGTGCGGGCAGTCCAGCAGACCGTCCGCGAACGAATCCTGTTCGGCCGATGCCTCGTGCCCCAGCACGTCCGGCAGCAACCTGACGACCGCGTCGATGACCGCGACCGCGGCGATCTCGCCGCCGCTGACCACGAAGTCGCCGAGCGATATCTCGTCGTCTGCCACGGCCTCGAGCAGGCGCTCGTCGAAACCCTCGTAGCGGCCCGCGACGAGCACGATGCCCGGCAACGTAGCGAAGCGTTCCGCTGCCGCCTGGTCAAATCTGCGGCCCTGCGGCGACAGAAACACGACCGGGCTGCCGTCCGGCACCGCCGCCTTCGCGGCGCGTATCGCGTCACGCAGCGGCTCGAATTTCAGCACCATCCCCGGACCGCCGCCATACGGCCGGTCGTCTACGGTCCGGTGCACGTCATCCGTGTAGTCGCGCGGATCGACCGCCTCGAGCGCTACGATCCCGCGTTGCACCGCGCGGCCGCACACGCCGAATCCGGTCGCAGTCGCAACCAACTCGGGAAAGAGCGTGACAACCCGAATCTGCATCTGCTCGCCGACCCGCTTAAAAGTCCGGATCCCAGTCGACCTGGATTGTTCCCGACTCCCGGTCGACGCGTTTGACGACCTCATCGAGGACGAACGGTATCAACCTTCGTCGCTCACCCTTGACGACCATCACGTCGTTCGCACCCGTCGCGAACAACTGCGCGACCTCGCCGAGCAGCTGCCCGTCCTCCGTTTCGACCCGCATACCTTCCAGGTCAACCCAGTAGTATTCGTTCTTCGACTCCCTGTCGAACCGGTCTCGTTCGACCCGGATCTCGGCCCCGACGTATCGAGCCGCAACATCCCGGTCGTCAACGCCGTCGATTTTTGCGACCAGACCCTTACCATGGACCCGGCCGTCAGCGATGACGCATTCAATCTTTTCGTCACCATGACTCAGCTGCCACGGTGAATAGTTCAAAATGTTCTCGCGCGGTTCGGTGAAAGAAAAAACCTTCACCCAGCCCCTGACACCGTAGAGACCGGAGATGCGACCGACGACAACGTGCTGTGAATCCATTCGGTCCCGTACCCGACGTTGTCGCGTTCCGCGATCCCGCAGTGAGGTCGGACCAGCCCCGCGAGACGTTACTCGTCCGCTTGCTTTTCTTCGGTCGCGTCAGCTTCCGTCGCAGCTTCTTCGGCCGGAGCCTCTTCCGCTGCCTCGGCCTTAACTTCTGCCTTGGCCTTAACTTTTGCCTCGGCCTTAACTTCTGCCTCGGCTTCCTGCTTCTCTGCAGCCTTGGCTACTTTCTTCTCCGCAGCTTTCTTGTCCTGCTGCGCTTCTTTCTTCTCGCCGAGGTCTTCGCCCTTGCGATATGCCTTCAGCAACGAAGCGACGCGGCCCGACGTCTGGGCGCCATTGCCGATCCAGTGATCGACACGCTCGACATCGATGCGCAGTGTTTCTTCCTGACCTTTCGCGACGGGGTTGAAAAAGCCCACGCGTTCGAGATAACGACCATCGCGGCGATTACGCTGATCCGTCACAACGATGTGATAGAACGGACGCTTCTTCGCTCCTCCGCGGGATAACCGGATGCTGACCATTGTCGATTCATTCCTCCAAAAAAAACGGCCGTCAGGCAGGGAGATGCCCCACCCCGATCGGCGTAATCGGCTAATTTTACTGGAATATGCGGGAATGTGAACCCTGTCGGGCAAACGAATTACGGCGACCTGGCGCCGGACGCCCGCTCAGAGTCCCGGGAATCCCCGCATCATGCGTTTACCGCCCATCTTCGAGAATCGCCGCATCATCTTCTGCATCTGCTGATGCTGCTTCAGGAGCCGGTTAACATCCTGCACGGCCTGTCCCGCCCCGCCCGCGATCCGGCGCTTGCGAGACCCGTCGATGGTCTTCGGAAACCGCCTTTCCTTTGGCGTCATCGAGTTGATGATCGCGATCTGGCGGCCGATCGCCTTCGAATCGACCTGGTCGGCGACCTGGGCGGGATTGATATTGCCAGGCAGTGGCAGTTTCTCGAGCAAACCCTCGAAATTACCCATGTTGAGCATCTGCCCCAGCTGATCCTTCAGGTCCTCGAGGTCGAATCCCTTGCCCTTCTTGACCTTCCGCGCCAGCTTCTCGGCCGTTTGCCGGTCGACCTTCTGCTCGACCTCCTCAACCAGGCTCAGCACATCGCCCATACCGAGGATACGCGAGGCCATGCGGTCGGCGTGGAAGGCCTCGAGTCCGGTCATTTCCTCACCGGTGCCGAGGAACCGGATCGGCTGCCCGGTCACAGTCTTGACGGACAGGGCAGAACCGCCACGGGCGTCGCCGTCGGCCTTGGTCAGCACCACGCCGGTCAGGGTCAGCGCCTCGCCGAACGCGGCCGCCACGTTGACCGCGTCCTGGCCGGCCATGCTGTCCACGACAAACAACGTCTCGTGTGGCCCGATCTTCGCGTGCACGTCGCGGAGTTCGTCCATCAGGTCCTCGTCGAACCGGGTCCGGCCGGCCGTATCGAGGATCAGGACGTCGATTGCAGAACGCTTCGCGACGTCGACCGCGTTTCGCGCGATCTCCAGCGGCGCGGCGGCGGCGTCCGTTGGCACGAACTCCGCCCCGACCTGCTCCGCCAGGCGCTCCAGTTGCAGGATCGCGGCGGGTCGGCGGATATCCAGGCTGGCCAGCGCCACCTTCTTCGCGTGTTTCTGCCGCAGGTGCAACGCAAGCTTGCCGGCGGTCGTGGTCTTGCCCGCACCTTGCAACCCGGCGAGCAGAATCACGACCGGCGGCTGACGCTTGAGGTTCAGTCCGCCGTCGGCGTCGGCAAGTCCGAGCGCGGCCGCCAGTTCGTCATGCAAGATCTTGATGAACGCCTGGCCCGGGCTCAGGCTGCGCGTGATTTCGGCCCCGATCGCCCGCTGGCGAACCTGTTCGACGAATTCCTTGACGACGGGCAACGCGACATCGGCCTCGATCAGCGCGCGCCTAACGTCGCGAACTGCCTCGGAAACGTTCTCCTCGGTCAGGCGCCCCTTACCGCGAACGCGCTCGGCAACGGATTTCAGTCTGGAACTCAGGTTGTCGAACATGCTCTTTCTGCTGTTGCGGGCGCGCGCGGCGCCGATTCGTCGTAGTGGGCGGAATTCTACCCGCAAAATCGATGGGTGCGACCGTTAAATACTCGCTTGACACACCGCCGACTCGTTGGCGACCATGGGTCTCGTCTTAAGCAATGAAGGAGACTCACCCTCGTGGGTGACGGCGTTCCCCTAGGGTTCCTGAGCGGACTCCTGATTTTTCTGCTGTTCTGTTCAGCATTTTTCTCGGGCACTGAAACTGCCCTGATGACACTCAACCGCTACCGGTTGCGCCACCGTGCGAAATCGGGTCACCGTGGTGCGAAACTCGTCGAGAAACTGCTCGAAAGGCCCGACCGTCTGATCGGTCTTATCCTGCTCGGCAACAACCTGGTCAACATCCTCGCCGCACAGCTCGTAACGTTGATCGCACTGCGGCTCGGTGGACCACTGTGGGTCGCGATCAGCGGGTTTGTCTTCACCCTCGTGATCCTGATCTTCGCAGAGGTCACGCCCAAGACGCTCGCGGCCTTGCACCCTGAACGCGTAGCGCTCCCCGCCGCGTTCATTTATTACCCGCTGTCGAAAATCCTCGCCCCGCTCGTCTGGATGATCACGATGTTCACGAACGGGCTGCTGCGACTGTTCGGCGTCAATGCCAATGACGGCGAAGGCGACCAATTGACGGTCGAAGAACTGCGCACGCTCGTGACCGAAGCCGGCGCGTTGTTGCCGCGGCGACGTTACCAAATGCTGGTCGGCATTCTCGAGCTGCAGGACATCACGGTCGACGACATCCTGATTCCGCAGACGGAAATTGTCGGTATCGATCTCGCGGACGAATGGGACACGATCCTGGCGACGATTCGACAGGGTTCGTTCACGCGCCTACCCGTCTATCGCGACAGCATCGACGACGTGCTCGGCATCCTGCATGTCAAACGGCTGGTGCAGAGCGGCGGCATCGAGATGCTGAACAAGAGCATATTGATGGGCCTGATCGAGGAACCCTACTTCGTGCCGGAAGGCACTCCGCTGAACAAGCAGCTCGTGCAGTTCCAGAGGTCACGCCAACGCACCGCGTTCGTCGTCGACGAGTACGGCGACATCCAGGGCATGATCACGCTCGAAGACATCCTCGAGGAGATCGTCGGTGAATTCACGAGTGAACCGCTCCCTGCGCACGCGGACGTCCGTACCGACGATCAACCCGGTTATGTCGTCAACGCGGCCGCCAACGTTCGTTCGCTGAACCGAATGATGAACTGGAATCTCCCGACCGAGGGCGCCAAGACGCTGAACGGCGTCATCCTGGAACAACTCGAAACAATCCCCGAACCGGGCACGGGCCTGATGCTCAATGGCTACCCGGTCGAGATCCTCGATACGAGCGATAACGCCGTCAAGACCGTCCGGGTGCGCGCGTCGGATACGATCGAGCCGCAGCACGCCGCCGTCGGATAAGAGCAGCTGCTCGACGTGCGTCGCGAACTGTCGACCCCTTACACATTCGTTTACCGCTGGGTCATCCCCGGCTGCCTGACCCTTGGGGCTATCTTCGCGATCTGGAGATTCGCGCGCATCAATGCGTCCGATCGGCCAGAAACGCTGGAGGTGCTGGTGGGCGTCGCGATCGCCGTGGCGCTGATGATCGTTGCCCGATTCTTCGACAAGGCCAAACGCGTGTGGATTGACGGTAATACTCTGATCCTATCCGCCTATGGCAAGGAAGCGCAGGTCCAACTCAGCGAGGTCGATAGCGTGAGCACGCCGAGTCTCGTCAAGTCAGATCGCATTCAACTGCACTTTAGCCGACCGACGATATTCGGCGACAAGATCGTGTTCTTCCCACCTTTTCGCATGCGGCGACGGCGCATGGCCGCACATCCCGTGCTCACTGAGCTTGACGAACTGATCAACGCAACGGACGACTCGATCAAATAACAGCCTCGTTCCGGACGGAAGACAAAATGAATAGGCTGCACCTTTGGGTCCCGCATGAAAACCGCGAGTCTCGCGAGATCGTCTTGATTCAAAACCCGGCGAGGACGTTCGCGAATTCCCGTCAAGAACATGCCTGCTCGCAGAGCCCGTCGAATCTCCATCGCGTATAGTTTCAATCTCGATCATGCAGTACATCCATTTGACACCTGCGACCGAACCACCGGACGTGTCTGCTTTGAGCCCGTTCAAAGTGGTCGTAATTATCGAAGATATCGTGACGCGCGAACGTCGCGACGGGATCAGCCGATGGCTCGTCGAATCCGGCTGCTTGTATGTGATGGCTCGGGGACACGACAGCGATTCGTGGCAAGACTCGATTCAGGCAGCGAACGCAACGGCATTCGATGTCGATAAGATCCCGGACGACCAGCTGATTATCGCTACGTCGCATGGGGACGAGCCGCTCGACGAAGTTTTCTGGTTCTCGAAGTACACGGCAATGCATCCGTGTCACACACTCGAGACCGTGTTGCTGCTCGACCTGACAACCGAAGGACGGCAGCGGGAAATGTGCGCGGCCTACGACGCGGCCTAGGCCTGCGCCGACGCGCTTTAGCGAACGAAAATGCTAAAAAAGATCGAATTATTATTTTTTTTATCAGATAGTTATGGATATTTCATGAACTTCTACATGAAGCCCGGAAGAACCCGCAGGGCTTGTCCCCATCACTCGAAACACGCGTAACAGGTACCGCTGGCCGTGGAATGTCAGCTCGGGCTGATCGCCGATGCGAAACGTGGCGGTGATCTCGGCCCTGACCGCGCTGCGTTCCGCCTCCGGTGCGTTCTCCGCGGCCACCCACTTCTCGGCCACCGCGTCGACCAGGTGTGCGAGCGGCTGCATCGAAGTCCGCATCATGCTGCCGCCGCAACTCATGTCAGCCGAACTGCCGCAGCGCTTCGAGCGCTTCGCCAAGGGTTTTCACGCCGATCACGGCGAACCCTTCGATGGGTTTCCTGGGCGTATTCGCCGCGGGTGCGATCGCGTGCGTCAGTCCGAGCTTGGCCGCCTCCCGCAGCCGTTCCTCACCATGCGGGACCGGGCGGATTTCCCCGGCCAGGCCGACCTCCCCGAATACCAGCAACGTGCGCGGCAGGCGCAGATCGGTCATGCTCGAAACCGTCGCGACCAGCACCGGCAAATCGGCCGAAGTCTCAGCGATCTTTACGCCGCCGACCACGTTCAGGAATACGTCCTCGTCGTGTGCGCGAATCCCGCCATACCGGTGCAGCGCCGCCAGCAGCAGCGCGAGGCGATTCTGGTCCAGCCCGACGGCGACGCGGCGCGGCGGCCCGCCCCCGGAGCGGTCCGTCAGCACCTGGACCTCGACCAGCAAGGGGCGACTGCCCTGGTGAATCGCTGTCACGACGCTACCGGCGATCGGCTCATCGTGCTGCGACAGGAAGATCGCGGACGGATTTCTGACCTCGCGCATTCCGGCGTCCGTCATGACGAAGATGCCGAGCTCGTTCGCCGCGCCGAACCGATTCTTGACGGTGCGCAATACCCGGTAACGGCTGCCGGCCTCATTCTCGAAGTACAACACCGTATCGACCATGTGCTCGAGGACCCGCGGTCCGGCGATCTGGCCGTCCTTCGTGACGTGCCCGACGAGAATCACGGCGATTCCGGTCGACTTGGCCATGCGCACGAGTTGGGCCGCGCACTCGCGCAACTGGTTTACCGAGCCCGGCGCCGACGGCAATGCGTCCGTGTAAACGGTCTGAACTGAATCCACGACGACGCCGGCCGGCTTGCGCTGGACCGCCATTGCGATGATGTCCGCGATGTCGGTCGCAGCGTAGACGGCCACACCCTCCGCATCCAGGCCGAGCCGCCTGGCGCGCAGCGCAATCTGCTGCACCGATTCCTCGCCGCTGACATACAGCATCTCGCCCCCGCCGACCTCCCCGGCCTGCCTCACGCAGGCCTGCAATAGCAGCGTTGACTTGCCGATCCCCGGGTCGCCCCCGATCAGCGTGACGGAGCCGACGACGAGACCGCCGCCGAGCGCCCGGTCCAGCTCGCGGATTCCCGTGGAGCGCCGCTCGACCTGTTCCTCGCCAACTTCGGCCAGGTTCTGCACTGCTCCTGCGCCGGCCCAGCTATGCCTCGAACGGCCGGATTTAGGGGCCCCCGGGGCGCTTTGCAGCGTGTTCCACTCGCCGCAGGCGGGGCATTGCCCCTGCCATTTGATTGTTGCGGCGCCGCAATCGCCGCAAACGTAGGTGGGCTGTGCTTTAGCCAAAATGTGAACTCACTCTCAAGGCCTGTATCCGAATTGCCGATAAACGCCTGTTCCGCCACGTAAAACGAAACGCAGTTCTCAATCTCTCCGGCACATTGTCGCTACTATTCACGCCATGCTTTTACAAAACTCAGGCGCAAATTCCGGGCGCGGCATTGCCGGACCTGGCGCACTCCTAATGATTCTGGTGACATTGATCCTGCTCGCTGGCGAGCGGATGTCGTCCCTGGAATCG
>CAZISL010000041.1:0-6702 GCA_964541975.1 uncultured Chromatiaceae bacterium
GAGGCCGGCACGCCGCCCATCGCACCGGCCATTGCGAACGCAGTTTTCGCTGCCACCGGCAAAAGAATTCGCAAACTGCCGATCGAGTTATAGGCTCAGTCGCTCGCCAGCGCGTTCTACGAGCATTCAATCGGTCGTCTTCAGCTCCGCCGCCACGTCGGCGAGGTTCGTCAGCGGCTCCGTGCACATCGTGCCGCGACAGACATAGGCGACTGCATCGCCCTGCGGGCGGCGGAGTTCAAGCGCTTCGGGCAGCCCCGTCGCATCGGCGGGAATCGCAAAGATCAGGCGCCCCGGCGTATACACGGCACCGAGCGCCCGGCGCCAGGTGTCGATCTCGTCCGGTTTGCCGCGAATAACGACGACCTCCGGTGCGTCGACGATCTCCTCGAGCGCCGTGACCATCGAGGCGTGCGCATGCGGGAAGTCCATTAGCGCGGCTCCGGTCGCGCGCACGGTCGCCGCAGCGGCGTCGATGTAACGCGGTTCGCCGAGCAGGTGGCCGAGGCGATTCAACGCCAGCGCGGCGATGCCGTTGCCGGACGGCATCGCCTCGTCCGACATCGACTTGCTCCGATGAATCAGCGCTTCGTGGTCGCTGGCCGTGAAGAAGAAGCCGCCCGATGACGCGTCCCGGAAATCGGCGAGCAGTCGGTTCGCCAGCCATGTCGCAAATTCGAGGTGCTCCGTGCGCCAGCGCGCCTGTAACGATTCGATTGTGGCATCGAGCAGGAACGCGTAGTCGTCGAGGTAGGCATCGAAGCGCGCGCGCCCGTCCTTGAACGTCGCGAGCAGGTGGTCCGCGACGACCAGTTTCCGTCGAATAAAGTCGATGCCGTCGGCGGCTGCGATGGCCAGTTCTTCGCGCTGCAGACCCCGCGACGCGATCGCCAGGCCGCGGATCATCAGCGCGTTCCAGCTCGTCAGGATTTTCTCGTCGCGACCCGGCCAGACGCGTTCGTCGCGAACTCTCAGCAGTTTCGCGCTCGCGTCGGCCAGCAGCCGTCGCACGTGCGATGTCCCGATATTTTCAGCCGTCGCGATGTCGTCAATCGATTTCGTGACGCGCAGATGCCATTCGCCTTCGAAGTTCGGCGGTTCGTCGAGACCGAAGCGCGCGGCGAACACCCGGTACTCGTCGTCCGCGAGCAGCTGCCGCGCTTCCTCGCGCGTCCAGACGTAGAAGCGGCCTTCCACGCCCTCCGAATCGGCATCGAGCGCGGAGTAGAAACCACCGTCCGGCGATTGCATGTCGCGAAGCGCCCAGTTGGCGGTCTCGGTCGCGACCTTGCGGTACTGGTCCTCGCCGCTGACCTGCCAGAGCTGCGCGTACAGCGCCAGCAATGGTCCGTTGTCGTACAGCATCTTCTCGAAGTGCGGAATCATCCATTCGCCATCGACCGAGTACCGGCAGAAACCGCCGCCGAGCTGATCGTAGATGCCGCCCTCCGCCATGCGCGTCAGCGTCAACGCGCACATGCACATGGCTTCGGTGTCCGGTTCTGCCGTATTCGCCGTCGTCCGCCAGTGCCGCAACAGGCGGTCGATGTTCGAAGGATGCGGGAACTTCGGCGCTCCGCCGAAGCCGCCGTTCTGCCGGTCGAAAGACTGCGTCAGCGACGCGCGTGCGGCCTCGATCGGCGCGCGCGTGAGCAGGTCGTCGTCGGTCAGTTGCGGCGCGTCGATATGCGCCAGCGCATCCACCAGCGCCTGGCCATGCTCGTTCACCTCGTGCCGGTTGTCGCGGTAGTAATCCGCGGCCTTGCGCAGCAGGTCGGGGAACGACGGCAGGCCGTGTCGCGATACGTTCGGGAAATAGGTGCCGCCGAAGTAGGGCCGCTGGCTTTCGGCATCCAGGAACATCGTCAGCGGCCAGCCGCCCGGACGACGTTGAATCAGCTGGTGCGCGCCCTGGTAGATCTTGTCGATATCGGGCCGCTCTTCGCGGTCGACCTTGATGTTGACGAACAGTTCGTTCATCAGCTTCGCGATGTCGTCGTCCTCGAACGACTCGTGCGCCATGACGTGACACCAGTGACAGGCCGAGTAGCCGATCGACAGCAGGATCGGTTTGTCCTCGCGCCTGGCGCGCTCCAGCGCCTCCTCTCCCCACGGATGCCAGTCCACCGGGTTGTCGGCGTGTTGCAGAAGGTAGGGGCTGGTTTCGTCGGCGAGTCTGTTCATCGATTTATTCTATACTCCGCCGATGCAGTACTCCCCATTCGATCCCATCGCCCTCCAACTCGGTCCGCTCGCCGTTCGTTGGTACGGGCTGATGTACCTGATTGGCTTCGTCGGCGGCTGGTGGCTCGTGCGTATTCGCGCGGCGAAAGGCAAGGCTGTCGTGACCGTGCCGCAGGTCGACGACCTGCTGTTCTACACCGCGCTCGGCGTGATCCTCGGCGGCCGTGTCGGCTACATGCTTTTCTATAACTGGCCGCAGCTCGCCGACGATCCGTTGTCGATGTTGAAGATCTGGCAGGGCGGCATGTCGTTTCACGGCGGTTTTCTGGGCGTGCTGGTCGCGATGTGGCTGTACGGCCGCAAACTTGGCTGCGGTTTCTGGCCGCTCACCGATACGATCGCACCCGTCGTCCCGATCGGCCTCGGGGCGGGCCGCGTCGGTAATTTCATCAACGGCGAACTCTGGGGCCGACCGACCGACCTGCCCTGGGGCATGCAGGTCAACTGCCGCGAGTTCTCCGACGTCTGCTTCCGCCAGCTCGGCCTGCCATCCGGCACCGAATGGTCACCCCCGCTGCACCCGTCATCCCTGTACGAGGCGACACTCGAAGGGATCGGCATGTTTACGATCCTGTGGATCTTCTCTTCTCGTCCGCGCCCGACGATGGCCGTCTCGGGCATGTTTCTGCTTCTCTACGGAATTTTCCGCACCTCGGTGGAGATGGTCAGGATGGCGGACGCCCACATCGACTACCTCGCCTTCGGCTGGGTCACGATGGGGCACGTGCTGACCTGGCCGATGATCGCGTGGGGACTCCTGATGCTCTGGCTGGCTTATCGGAAGAAGCCTGAGTAGCGGTCGCCCGAGGGCCCACGTTTCCAAGACTACTTCCGGCGCCAGTCGCTAGGCGAGTTTGTGAGTCGTGGGTTCAGAATAGCGGCCTGATGCCGCCGCCGCTGGCGTGTTTCGGGTGTACTTGGAGCCCTACTCTCGCGTCCTGCTTCGCTCGGCTACGACGCCGCTCGCTGCACACTCCCCGCTCTGGGCGGCTGCTTCTGTCGGAATATCAGGTCCCGAAGACATGAATTCAGTCTCTGTCGCCGATTTCGAGCAGACGTCGCGCGGGGGCGCCAACTCGACACCGTACTTCGGTATTTCGCGCTGCCACTCCGTGCACCTGATCTCCCTAGCCTGCATATTTCACGAATAAAAAGGCAAAGCCCCTGTAATTCGATATAATTCAGTTGCTTACACTGATATCGAAGGAGCTTTGCCAGTGACAGACTGTACCCAAGAATCGTTTCAATTTCCACGTGTAAAAGGCCGTGCGGTAGAGGCAAGTTTTACCGGCGGCGAGATCACTTCGGACGGCGGAGTGTTGCTGTTACGGCAAGCCGATGGTCTGCTGGGACTGAGTGAAGCAATCACGTTGGCGCTGAAGGATCCGCGCCGTCAGGCGAGTTGTGATCACAAGCTGTTGGGTCTGGTGCGTCAACGTCTTTATGCGCTTGCCCTGGGCTATGAAGATTTGAACGATCATGAGGGGTTACGCCAGGACGTTGCGATGCAGACCGCGGTGGAACGCGATCAGATACTGGCGAGTGCGCCCACCTTGTGCCGCTTCGAAAACCGGTCTGATCGGGAGACGGCAATTCGTTTGCACGAAGTGCTGGTGGCGCAATTTATTGATTCATTCAAACGGCCGCCGAAAAAGCTGATCCTGGATTTTGATGCCACCGATGATGCAGTACACGGTGAACAGGACGGCCGGTTCTTTCACGGTTATTACAACCACTACTGCTTTTTGCCGCTGTATGTGTTTTGTGGCCATCAGCTGTTGGTCAGCTACCTGCGTCCGAGCGACATCGACGGTGCCAAACATACTTGGGCGATTCTCTCGCTGTTGGTGAAAAGGCTACGCCAGGCCTGGCCGAAGGTGCGAATCATCTTCCGTGGTGACTCAGGCTTTTGCCGCTGGAAAATACTGCGCTGGTGCGAGCGTCATGATATCGGTTATATCGTCGGGCTGGCTAAGAACGAGCGTTTGAACGCATGCACCAGGGCGCTCACACGCGAGGCGGCGGCGTGTTTTGCGGCCTCGGGAAGCAAAGTTCGTTGGTTCACCGATATCCACTATGGCGCCCGTAGCTGGGATCATCCGCGTCGCGTGATCGCCAAGATCGAGTACTCCAGTCACGGCGCCAATCCACGCTATGTGGTCACCAACCTCAAAGGTGAAGCACAGCATTTGTACGATAAAATCTACTGTGCCCGCGGTGACATGGAAAACCGCATCAAGGAAAGCCAACTCGACATGTTCGGCGGGCGCACCTCCTGTCAGCGCTGGTGGCCGAATCAGTTCCGGCTGTTACTCTCCTCACTCGCCTACACCCTGATCGAGGCGACCCGGCGGCTGGCATTGAAAGGCACCGAGTTGGCACGAGCTTATGTCGGTACCATTCGCTTGAAGCTGTTTAAGATCGGTGCGGTGATCCTGAAGAACACCCGCCGTGTGCGCTTCCTGTTGGCCAGCGGTTGTCCCTACAAACAACTCTTCTTCTTGGTGGCGCACCGACTCGCCACCGGGTAATCACAAACCCACTCTGAACCTGCTGTGTTGAAAAACACAGCAGGGACACCTGTCTCTGAAAAATCGCCATACCCGTCAAAAGGCTGCTGACCAGGCTTCGTCATGCCTTGACTGCCACAATCCCCGATGCGACCGGCAACCGCATTGTCTCAACAGCACATCTCCGCAGAAAATCCTGCAAAATGAGCCGCTCATGAAATATGCAGGCTAGGGCGATCGGATGACCCCGCTAGTCCTTGGTGTACTGTAGCTGCGCCCCGAGGGTCTGGCCAATGTCCAGGTCTTGAACGACCCATTCGTCGAGGCCGGCACGAGAAGGTCCGTCGAACATCGACTCACCGACCCTGGCGATCTCGGCGTCGAGCGACTCGACGCCGAGCGACAGCATGAAGAAACCTTCGCCGTTGGTGGCGAGGAAATCCGCGGGCACACCGGGTCCCGTCGGCTGCACCAGCACGATCCACGCGTCATCGAGTTGGAATCGCGCGATGTCGACGCCGCGGCCATCCAGGCGATCGCGAGAATCGCAGCTGCGCCCGAGAATCCGTTCCCAGGCCGGGATCGCGACGGCAAGATCCCGCACGACGAAGTTGATGTGATGAATGCTTCGAACCATCGCCGCTGCCCCGTGACCAAAATCAACAAAATCTTAGTAAAAATAACATATTATGAGCATCGGGCCGCTGTGCGACGGGGCGTTGAATTCCTGGCGCCGGACAAACCCGTTTTTGTTAGATTAGCCAACCCTTAATTCTTGCCGGAACCCGTCTTGCCCCGACGCTACAATTTCAAAAACCTGACCCTGATCGCTTTCGCGGCCGCGACGCTGACGGCCTGCGGCGGTTCGGAACCCGAGAGCGCCGGCGGCATGTTCGGCGGCGGTCCGGTTGCGGTCATCGTGACCGAGGTTGCGGCGCAGGACTATACGGATCGATTTACCGCGCTGGGCACCGCGCGCGCCAACGAATCGATCGAGGTCACGTCTCGAATCTCCAGCGTCGTGACCGGTATCCATTTCGAGGAAGGTCAGCGGGTCAAGGCCGGCGACCTGCTCGTCGAACTCGACAACGCCGAGATTCGCGCGCAGCTGAACATGGCCGAGGCCTCACTGAAGCAGAGACGCAGCCAGTTCCGACGCAGCCAGACGCTCGGCGAGACGCGCGTCGTGTCCGACGCGGAACTCGAGGAACTCGAAGCGGGCGTGCTGATGGCCGAAGCGGAGGTCCGCGGCGAACAGGCCCGGCTCGACAACTCCTATATCAGGGCGCCGTTTTCGGGAACGGTCGGATTGCGGCGGATCAGTCTCGGCGACCTCGTCGGCCCGGAAACAACGATCACGACACTGGACGATACCGACACGATCAAGCTCGACTTCACGATCCCCGAAATCTTCCTGGCGAGCCTCGAACCCGGCATGCCGATCGAGGCGCGCAGCAATGTATTTCGTGAACGGATTTTCACCGGCGCGATCAGCTCGATCGACACGCGCATCGACCCGGTCACGCGCTCGCTTTCGGTAGTCGCCGGCATGCCGAACGAAGATGGTTTGATGCGGCCTGGGATGTTCCTGACCGTCGGGGTCGAGAAGGAACGCGAGAACGTTTTGCTGATCCCGGAAGAGGCGCTCGTCCCCAGGCAGGGACGCCAGTTCGTATACGTGATCGAGGACGGGAAGGCCGTCGAAAAACAGGTGGAGCTTGGAGCGAGAGTGCCCGGCCTCGCGGAAATTCGCAGCGGCCTCTCGGCCGGGGATACCATCGTGACCGAGGGCACGCAGAAAGTGCGCAACGGAGCGGCGGTCGAGATCCTCTCGGCATCCTGAACAAGCCACCATGCTGATCTCCGACATCTCAGTCCGCCGCCCGGTCTTCGCGGCCGTGATCAGTCTCGTACTCGTCATCGTCGGCCTGCTCGCGATCGACGGTCT
>CAZISL010000042.1:0-8336 GCA_964541975.1 uncultured Chromatiaceae bacterium
GATGCGCATCCTGAGAACGTGCTCCCGATACGCTGGCTGCAACCGAATTTCATCGACGCCGACGGCAATCTGATCTCCAGCATTTTCTCGCTGCTGGTCGAGAGCCGTGGCAAAAAAATCGTCATCGACACCTGTCTCGGCAACGACAAGCCACGCGCCGTTCCGGATTGGCACGAGCGCCAGGGGGCGTTCCTCGACGACATCGCGACAGCCGGCTTCCCGCGCGAAGCGGTCGATTTCGTCGCGTGCACCCACCTGCATCCCGACCACGTCGGCTGGAATACGCTACTGAGCGACGGCGAATGGCGACCCACGTTTCCGAACGCTCGATACCTGTTCAGCCGCAAGGACTGGGCGTGGCTGGACAAAGCGCCGGTAACCCCGCTCGGCGACTATTGCGGCGACTCCGTGCGCCCGATCTTCGCCGCGGGACTGGCCGATGTCGTCGAACCCGGCCACGCGATCACCGACGAGGTAAGCCTGATTTCGACGCCCGGACACTCGCCGGGACACGTGGCGGTGCGAATCTCGTCGAATGGCGAGCATGCGGTCGTCACGGGCGACCTGATGCACCACCCTTGCCAGGTGGCTCGCCCGCAATGGTGCAGCCCATTCGACTTCGACAGCGACCAGGCGCTGCAAACCCGCGAGCGCTTCCTGGCGGAATTCAGCGACGAACCGGTCCTGATTATCGGGACTCATTTCGCGACACCGACGGCGGGCCGAATCGTGGCCGACGGCGAAACCTACAGACTCGAAACCTAGACTGGCGGAGATACGATCGTGGAACTGGACATCATTCTCGAGGCCGACCTGAGGCCGGCTGAAATCACGGAACTCGGACTGCTGGCCGAATCGTATGGGTTTCGCGCGATATGGGCCCAGAACTATGCGCGTGCACGCGATGCATTCATGTCGGTCGTACCGCTGGCGCAGGCCAGCAGCAGGATCGGCATCGGTGTCGTGATCGTGAGCCCCTACGAAATGCATCCGCTGAAAATCGCCAACGCGACGCTGACGCTGAATGAATACTGCGACGGTCGCGGACTCGTCGTCGTCGGCGCCGGGGGCGAATGGCCGGGCGTCATCAAAGTAGGCTACGGCAAGCGGGTCGCCGGGGCACGCGAGGCAATCGAGATCGTCAAGGGCGCATGCCGTGAGCCGGTATTCAACTATGATGGCGACGTCTACCACGCCCAGGGATTCTCAGCGACGCATTGGCATACGTGTACACCGCCCCTCGTGTATGACGGTGCAAGTGGCCCGAACATGCTTGCGATGGCAGCGAGCGTTGCCGACGGTGTCATGATGAGTGACGTGCATCCCGGCATGATCGATGAGCGAATGCCGATTCTCTGGCAAACACTCGCGGATCACGGCAGGTCGCGAGAAGAATTTCGCGTCAGCAATTTCGTCGCGTGGCATATCAAGGAAGACCGGGAAGAATCGTTCGCCGAAGCGCGCAGGGAATTGATCATAAGAGGCTGGCTCGAGCGCGACTGGCTCTTACCTTATGTCAGCGAGGAAGAGGCAGACGCGATCCTCGCGAACAAGTGGCCTTTCCTGAAGGCTTTCCGGGAGCGGCACGGCAACATCGAGGGCGTGCCAAAAAACGTTACTAATCAGTTAGTTGAGGGGCTTAGCCTGTCGGGCGACCATTCCGATATCGACCGACACATCGAGAGATTGAATAAATTTTCCGAATCCGGATTTACCGAAATCGCTCTGCGACTTCACGATAATCCGGCGGATGCGATTCGTGTGATCGGCGACAAGGTACTGCCAGCCATTTCATAGCACAATGCTCCGATGATAATAATAAAAACTCGGGATCAGGTGAGATCAGCTCTCCTGAACCTGACGCTGATACTAATAACTTTTCAGCCGCTTCCGACCCTCGCAGAACCTGACGTCTCGGTTCTGTATCACGAGTCCCTCGAGTTACTCGAGATCGACCGTGCCTCCGACGGATCGGTCGAACGTATAACTTTTGACGCGTTCGGGCGGCGTTTCGATTTGCACATCGAATTTTCTCGGGCCGGCGTCGCCGGTTCGGAAGCGCAGCTGATGAAAGCACGACTGGCGGATGCGCAGAACGCATGGGCTCGTTTGACGCTGCGTGGTAAAACGCTGACGGGCATCATCGACGATGCCAACGAGACCTACATCATCGAAGCACGGGGCGGCCTCGATCCCGACCTGCTCATGACGGACGATCGAAGCGTATCTGCGAGCATCATCTATCGACTCTCCGATACACTCGTCGCGCCTGGATTACTCGCATGCGACGGTAGCCATGACGGCACGCTGCAGAGCGGCCGCATCAACGGCAAGACCGCGTACGCAAAGCTGGCGGCCGAAGTCGACGTGACCACCGACGCGACGGCAGATCGCGACTACGTTGCGACCGTCGGTATCGTCGCGGATAGTCATATGTTTGCGCTACTCGAAGATGACACCGAGTTTTTCGTGCAGGATTTATTCGCGGCGGTCGTTGGAATCTATAGCGAACAGGTCGGCGTCACGATCGACCCCGTCATGATCGAGGTATCGACATCTTTATCGAGCGACCCGGTCGGCGAGCGGCGCAATGGAACGAAAGTATTGGAAGAACTCGGGATCTGGCGCCGGGCGAACCAGCCATGGACCGCGCTGACCCATTTGATTACGAACCGCGGTCTGCAAAACGACCACGGAAACTCCATCGCGGGCATCAGCTTCCTGGGTTCTCCGGGTCAGTCGGGCATCTGCGACGCACGCACGGGCGCGTCGATCAGCGAGTGGTTCGGCAGCGGCATGACGGCTCTGATCATCGCGCACGAAATCGGCCACAACTTCGGCGCGACGCACGACGGCGAGCGAGCCGAGCAAGGCGCCATCCCGAACCCCTGTGAGTATGTCGAGTCCGATGAATACCTGATGAGCCCGATGCTGAGCGGTCGGCGCAACAATCAGTTCAGCCAATGCAGCCTCGAGCAGATGGACAAGGTCATCACGGCGGCCAGCTGCCTGAGTCCCACGCTTCAACAAGAGGCCTCCGTGAACTCCGGAGGTGGCAGCGCCCTGCACTTGATGACCCCGCTCATACTCATGGTCGCGGCACGGGTCCGGCGACGAGAGCGCCAAATGACGGCGGTTGCCAGCTATTCGTTCGGCCGGGCAACTGAATTATGTAAAATTTAGCGGAGCCTCGACACAGAGACGCGCTGAACTCATTGAACCAAGTGTCTTTTGTCAACGTTTGATAGTTTGGCGCCGTCTCAGTTGCTAAGCTACCTCCCATACGAAACATAGATCGCCCCGGAATCCGAGAGGGCGAATGCAAGCATGCAGGGAGCAACCAATGCCTCAGTTTCAGAGATTCAACGCCATTCTGCTGATCATCGCCGGAGCGACGCTGACCGCGTGTGGCGGCAGCAACGGCGGCAGTGGTCCGCCTCCTCCACCGCCGGCCCAACTGGCGACGATTACGGCCGTCAACGCGCCCCAGATCGCCGCAGCGGTCTACCAGACGGTGATCACGGCGGACGACGTCGCGGGCCTGACGGCCCCAACGGTCAGCGGCCCATCAACGGTGTCGGCGAAGTCCCAGAGTTCGGTTATGGCCGTGGACGAAGCAGAAGCCGAGCCGTGCCTGGTGAATGGCCGCGCCTCGATCACCATCTCCGATAGCGTGGTCGAAAACCTCAGCAACGATCCAGCCGTTCTCGCACCCGGAGACCGCTTCGAATTCGGTTTCGAGAATTGCGACGACGGCGACGGCTTCATCACGGACGGCAACTTCGACATCGCCGTCACGGGATTCAGCGGCGACTTCTTTGGGCTGTACAGACTACAGTCGGACGTGACGATGACCGACTTCTCGCTGGCGACCGGCGACGAGACGGTCAATCTCGACGCCGACATGTCGATCGATTTTGACCTGCGGAGTCTTCCGGTCATAACGATCGCCGTGTCTGGCGGCTTCATAGACGAGCTTACCGAGAGAACCGGCGCACCCAATTCATCGACAAGCCTTTCTGATTTTTCGATTACGACGACGATCGATGAGACGAACTTCCCCGCAGCTTTTCAAACGACAGGCAGCGGCGCGCTGATGAACTCGGACTTCGACGGCGAAGTCACCTTCACCATCGATACGGCGCTCCGCAACCTCTTTGAAGAAAACCCGACCTCTGGCGTTATCGTCATCGTCGGCGCGAACGACGCGACCGTCACCATCACGGCCCTCTCGGCGACGGAAGCTCAACTCGAGATCGATCTGGGCGATGGCAGCGCCGTGCAGACCGTCGTCGTACCTTGGGACGACTTGCTGGTCTGACCGGCTCATATCCGATTCAGGCCGCCGCGGAGAGCGCTCTCCGCGGCGGTTTTTTTGTGCCGGTGTTTTGGTGATTCGGCAGGTTGTCGGGAGAAGGGTCGCGGTTGATTTGCCGAGACCGACTTACCATCCTGATCTGATTCACGTTTGAATAGCCGAGCCCGGCCTACCGCTGGAATGTCTTTTCCTGCGAAGACTTAGGAAAAGACATTCCAGCGCTCTCCGGTCTCTCATCTCGCAGCCATCGGTGGTGCCGGTTGACCACTGCGCTCAGCAAGAAGCTCTTCGGCGGGCGCGGTGATTCTTGGGCGGCCATGGCGGGCGTCATTCGAGCTCGCCACTTCGGTCAGGGTTTTCCGGGAAAACTTTTCGGGAGTCTTCGAGCGAAAGGTTCCTTCCCGGAAAATCCGCAATGGGGCTGCCGAACTGAACCTCGCCACCGCAACAAAGCGCTTTGCACACCAAACCAGGCTTAGCTCAGCCTCTTGAGCGTCGGCGAAGCAGGATCTAAATCTGCCGCGCCTCATCCATCGGCCAGGCCGTATGATGATCATCGATCACGAACGTGTGCTTGTGCCGCACCCGCCCATGCCGATGCTCGTGCACGTGCGGCTCATCCGCCTCCAAACCGTCGCCGTGCGAATGATCGTGATGCGGGCCGTGAGCGTGTTCGTGCGCATGGACGACGTCGTCGTGAACGTGCTCCAACTCGTCTACTTCTTCACGCGGCCATAGCAGCGCCGCCAGAATCGTGAACACAACGATGCCGCAAGCCAGCCAGAGCGCCGTGCTCTCGATGCCGAAGCGCGTACCGAGTTGTCCCGCGACCGGATAGAAGATCAGCCAGCACGCGTGTGACAACGCGAACTGTGCGGAGAAATACGCCGGCCGATCCGGCGCTGCCGCGGAACGGTTTACGACGCGTCCCGATGGTGTCTGCACCATCGACCAGCCCATGCCGATTATGAACCAGATTGGCAGCACGCCAGCGAAGTCAGGGCCCGTGGACATCAAGGCGAGCCCGACCGCCATGACCAGGGATCCGCTTAGCATGACCGGGCGGTCCGGGACGCGGTCCAAAATCCATGGAATGCATAGCGCCGCGAGCATGGATCCGCCGCCGGCGGCAGCCATCGCCATCGCGACGTCGGATTCACTACCGCCGAGATTTTCGCGTACGTAGACCACGGTGCTGACGATCACCATCGCGCTCGCAGTCGACACGGAGAGGTACAGAGCGAGCAGGCCCCGCAGGCGCGGCGTTTTCAGGTACGCGCGCAGACCGAAGGTAATCTGCTCCCACAGCCCGCCCAGGCGCGCAGCCCGCTCACCTGTCGGGATCGTGGTTACGACGATCAGCGCCGCCGACACCAGGAAGGCGACCGAGTTGGTGACGAACAGCCCTGTGTACGTTACGAACATCAGCGCGAGGCCAGCGAATAGCGGGCTCAGCAGGTTCTCGAGATCGTAGGCGAGTCGCGACATCGACAACGCACGTGTATACGCGCGCTCGTCCGGAACGATATCCGGGATCGTCGCAGAGAACACGGGCTTGAATCCGGCGGAGAACAGGTTCAGCAGGAAGATCAGTGCATAGATCTGCCAGACCTCGGTTACGAACGGCATCGCCAGCACGATCCCCGCGCGGATCACGTCCATGATGATCAGGAAGGCCTTGCGGGGGAATCGGTGCGCGAGACCGCCGACGATCGGCGCAAACACGACATACGCGACCATCTTGAACGCCATGGCCGTGCCGAGCACCGCGGCCGCATTGCCACCGACCAGGTCGTAGGCCAGGAGCGTCAGCGCGACGGTGCTGAGACCGGTACCGACCAGTGCGATGATTTGTGCGGCGAAGAGTTTCCGAAACTCGGAATTGGAGAGCGGATTGACTGATTCCATTAGTCGATGCCAATTACGCGAGCCATGTAGTCAGAGATTTCGGCGGAAATTTCCTCGGCCGAATCGGGCGCGATTCCGGCCAGGTTTTTGGCGAGGTGTTTCTTGAATTCCAGCTGCATCTGCCTGCCGATCTGGATGCGTTGCGCCTGCGGCGACCCGGCTCCGTGCATCGACTCGGTGAGGTAGCCGACCGCATTGCGCCCAAGCGTCATGTTCTCGATCAGGCGCAGGATCCGCAGGCGGTCCTCCGTGGCGATCTCTTTCCGACCCTTGAGATACTTGCGAATCAGCTCGCCGATTTCCGGGTGATCCAGCTCCTTCTGCGACGGCGCCGTGACCATCAGGCCGCCGGCCAGGTCTTGGGCGAGCCGCCCGATTTCGTACGGCATTTTCGTGACATGGTGCTTGCATACGTTGGCGATCATGTCGTCGTTCTGATACACGCCGGATTTCATCTCCGACGCTTGGTAACTCGACGCGATACCGGTGCTGTAGATAGTCTCGTTCAGGTGCGTCATCTCGACGAGCTTGTCGCGGATGTGCGACGCACGATCGACGCCGTTGTAGTCCGCGATCGTCGCCGCAGCGCCGATCAGCACGTCACCGACACCCGACTTGCAGACGTAGCTGCGTCGGTGATAGCACGTGAATCGTTCGACGAGCATGGCCGCGAAGTCATATTCGCCGTCCATGAATATGTATTCATTCGGTATGAATACCTCGTCGAGCAGGATCATCGCTTCCTGGCCGGCGAATCCGGCGTTGCCGGCGTCGATATCGCCCTCCTCCATGCTGCGCGTATCGCACGACTGCCTGCCGTACACATACGTGATACCGCGGGCGTCCGCCGGGATCGCACCAACGATCGCGTAGTCCCTGTCTTCAGGTCCAAGGCGCATCGTCGGCATGATCAGCAGCCAGTGCGAGTTGATACAGCCCGTCTGGTGCGCCTTCGCCCCGCTGACATACACGCCGTCTTCCGTGCGCCGGACGACACGCACGAACATGTCGGGATCATCCTGCTCGTGCGGCGCCTTGCCGCGGTCGCCCTTGACGTCCGTCATTGCGCCCCCGATCACGAAACCGCGCGACTGGACCATTCGCACGAACTCGAGAAATCGCCCGTGATATTCGCTGTCGCCCGCCGCATCGATCTCGAACGTTACCGAATGCAATGAATTCAGCGCGTCCATGCCGACGCAGCGCTGGAAGCAGGTGCCGGTCAGCTGCCCCAGCCGCCGCTGCATCTTGTTTTGCCGCACCAGGTCTTCCGGGCTGCCCGCGATATGCAGGAAACGATTCACGCGTTCGCCGGTCAGCGGTGATATCGCCGTCGCCAGCTCAGGGTTCCGCACCGCGAGATCATAGGTCTCGGCCACCGCGTTAATCGACGGTCGGATCATCGGGTGATCGACCGGCTCGTCGACGAGTTCCCCGAACAGGTAGACCTTCATGTCCCGCCCGCGCAGGCTCTCGACGTATTGCTCTCCGGACCGGATGGGCTCCTTCGCCGCCGAATCTTCTGGATCTGAGAGGCTGCTTGCCATGAAATTCTCCGCAAACCGTTTTCGTGACCGTCGAATGTTCATACGACGGTGCCGCACGGCGCCACAGAGATGCCAGGGCCGCGCAAGCCGTTATGATAGCGTGCAAACCACAATTAATCCGGGAGCAAACCCTCATGAGCAAGTCCGAACCCATGGTCCGTCACGACGGCACCTATCCGACCGTCCCGCTGCGCCGCGACCAGATCGCCGTGACCGTGGTCCAGACAAGGGTCGATGGCGTCGACGGCGCGAATCCGGCTCCCGACATTCGGCGGAATCTCGACTACTTCCTCGAATGTATCGATATCGCACAGACGTCCGGCATGCCCAGTGACCTGCTGCTCTTCCACGAGTTTCCGATTACCGGCTACTCGAACTGGACCCGCGAGCAACACTATGACCTGGCCATCGAGGTGCCCGGACCCGAAATCGAGGAAGTCGGGAAGAAGGCCAAGCAATACAAGTGCTATATCGTTTTCGGCACCTACGCGAAAGACCCCGTTAACTGGCCGGGACATATACTGCACCTGATGGTCATGATGGGACCCGACGGCAACGTCGTG
>CAZISL010000043.1:0-10197 GCA_964541975.1 uncultured Chromatiaceae bacterium
AGTCTTCCAGCGTGACGCCCTGTTCGTTGTCGATGAACAGGCGCACCAGGCCCCTGCCATGACCGAGGCTCAGCTCGACGTCCGATAACTCGTAGCCGAGCGCCTCGACGGCCGGCTCGAGCAATCCCATCAACTGTTCCCTGGTCACACTCATCGCAATTCCGCTATCTCGTCGTATCTCCTTCGGGGATACAAAAAATGGGCCAGTGGCCCACCCTAAAAACTCACCTTCGCGGCTTCGCCGCACGTTCGGGCACATCCCCCGGGCCCAAACAAAAAGCCCCATTCGGGGCCCTTATAAAACCGTCCGCCTGAGGCGCGGCTGGCGACAACGCGTTCCGGCCGCTTAATGGCCTTTCGAGTCATTGCGAGAAAACTCGCGTAAGCTTTTGATTTTATTTAAAATCGAAAGCTGGAGTGGCCTCGTTCATCGCACAGCCCGGAATTCTACCAAACGTCGCACCGAAATGGCAGATGCGTCGACCAAATCGCGTCAGGTGCACCTCGGTAATGTGACCGTGAAACGGACGCCATCGGGAAGGTCTTCGGCGTGAACCTTGCCCCCGTGAAACTCCGCGACGAGCCGCACGATCGTCAGTCCGAGACCCAGGTGGGGCTCCTGCTGTTTCGCAGGCCTGATCGAGACCATCGATTCGAACAACTCCCCGCGCATCTGCGCCGGCAGCGGCGGTCCCGCATTATCGACGAGAATAACGCCGGACGTGTCGTCGACCGTCAGCGTAAACGAGATCCGACCCTGATCCGCGCAGAAATCCGCCGCATTGTCCATCAGCTTGTCCAGCATCTGCGCGAGCAGGTCCGGCGAACCCTCGATCCAGACCGGCACATCCGGAAGCCGGCAATCGATCGTCCGCCCGAAGGCCTGACGATAGGTTTCGACGTTCCGTTCGAGCATCTCCGCCAGGTCGAGCCGCTGGCGATCGGCGGACTGAATGCCCTGCTCGACCCGACTGGCCTCACTCATCGCCGTCAGGATTCGGCTCAGCCGTTCGGAGCCATCTCGAGCGCGTCGCGTGTATTGCCGACCTGAGTCGGACATCGGCTCATGTTCGAGGTTGTCCAGCGAGCTGCTGACGACGGCCAGCGGCGTACGCAATTCATGCGACAGTTTTGCTGCGAGGCTCTTCAGGTAGTCATTGTATTCACGCATGCGCTCCAGCAGCCGGCCGAAATTCCGCCCCAGGTCGCCGATTTCGTCGCCCGCCCACTGTGCCGGGAACTCGCCAACGATCTGCCCGTCATCGGTTAATGCTGCATCGACCCGGCGTCCAAGGCGCCGAATGCGCATGGACAACAGACTCGCATACGCGACCAGTCCGAAGCTGATCAGGAAGGTCGCCAGCAGCGTCACGACGAGCAGACGCACCACGGCCGCGTTGGTGAGCGACAGGATCCGGCCGCTGGACTGCTCCGCAACCAGGGCGCCCACCACCTCGTTCGCGACAGTCAGCGGGATTGCGACGCTCGCGACGGCCGCCCCGCGTTGCTCTTCCACACCGTACCAGGCCCCGGACTGCCGCCCCTCGAGCGCGCTGTCGACTTCGCTCCGGTCGACTCGGGCACGTGTATCGGTGTCCAATTCGGCCAGCTCGTCACCGTCGGACATCATCGCCCGGTACAACATCTCGATAATCCAGGCGCCGGGAATCGGCCGCGTCTGACCGCCGGCGTCGCGCACCAAGTTGCCGGCGCGCGCGATCACCCAACCATCACGATCGACGACGCGCAAGCGCAGGTCTTCTCGACCGTACGCCATCAGCATGCCGCCCAAAGCTGCGTTCGCGCGCACCACGCGACCCGGCAGCGCGCGTGGCGCCATGCTGCCCGCCCAACCGCCGCCGCCATCCACCACGGCGAACCCGAAGCGTTCCCCCAGCAACGCTGTCGGGAAGCGCACCTCGAGCTGGTAGCCGGTGGCGTTGTCTCGCCAGACGCCGCGGACGCGGGGCTCCGCCGACACGGCCCCGCCCGCGCGATAACGTGCGAGGAATTCCCCGGGCGCCTCCGGCGCCAGCCAGTAGCGGCGGATCTCGCCGACACCACCCATCGCGATGACGATGTGATCGCCCGAGGCAAGATCGCTTGCGGCCGGGTTGTGATAGCGAATCGACGAATCGGCGACGCGCACGAATATATAAACCTCGTCCGTGGCAACGATGCCCAGATACTGCGCCTCGAGGGCAGATGCTGATCCGCTCCTGCCAGACAACGTCATGAGACTCATGGACGATTCCGCGGCGTCTTCCACATAGCCATCGACGATCGGCAGGGATTCCTCGGTGTAGAAGTAGATCCCCTGCCCCGGCATCTCGTCTCGCGCGAACAGGCTTTGAGCGGCACCGCGGTCTTCTACGAGCAGCGCGACGGAGCTGGCGAAAGCAGCCAGCGCATCCTGCTGGCCCGACCGGAGCACCGACTCCATCTCGTAGATGAAACTGCACCCGGCCCAGGGCAAAAACAGCGCGAACAGGCTAACGACGATCAGCTGCGCACGTAGTTTCATTGGTCGGCCGCGGCGTGTGCTTATTGGTCGACACGCCAGCGGTAACCGATCCCATATTCCGTATGAATCGGATCGGCGCCGGGATCGACGTCTGCGAGTTTGCGGCGAATGCGCTTGATGTGCGACGTGATCGTGCTCTCGTCGACGACGATATTCGCCGCGTCCATCAATTGCTGGCGGGTCTTCAGGTGACCGGGCCGACGGACCAGGCAGCCGACGATCCAGAACTCCGTCACGCTGAGTTCGACCGGGCGGCCCGACCAGGTCGCGCACATTCGGTCGGCATCGATCGTCAGTTCGCCGACGACGCGAATGTCATCGGTCAGCGGTGCCTGGCGCAGGCATTCGACGCGCCGGAACAGGCCGTTGACGCGGGCCATCAGGTGCGCCTCCGAGGTGTCCTTGGTCAGATAGTCATCGGCGCCGAGACGCAACCCGGAGATCTCGTCGATCTCACTATCGCGCGCCGTCAGAAAGATGATCGGCAATTCCGCCGAGACGGCACGTAGCGCCCGACACAGCTCGAAACCGCCTTCCGGTTCGTCGCCCAGACCGATATCGATCACCACCATGTCCGGCACCCGCTGCTCGAAAGCAGCCATCGCGGACGGCCGGTCGCCATAGGTCGCAACACGGTACCCGTGGCGTTCGAACATGGCGCGATAGTTGGCGAGCAGCGCGGGCTCGTCCTCGACGATGGCGATGGATTTAGACAACGACGGCAACCTCCGGCGCCGGGCGCATCGGCGCCCGATGGAACAATGTTGGGCAAAAAAGCGGGAGGGAGCAAGGCACCCTCCCGCAAGCGGGGGACCGAACCACGCGACGGAATGCGGGTCTAGTGAATATTGCTGGCGACTTCCGCCGCGAAATCCGGCACCGACAGCTCAATCGTGACGCGGCGATCCAACGCATACGCGTCGAGGTCGCCATCGGCCGACGTCGAGCGCTGATCGCCGAACGCGGTGACGGTGATTCGCCCGGCCTCGACGCCATTGGCTTCGAGCGTGCCGGCGACCGTGCGGACGCGCTCCTCCGACAACGCCAGGTTGAACCCGTCATCGCCGCGCGGATCCGCGAAGCCGGATAACGCGATGCCGATGTCCGGCTGCTCGGCCAGGAACATCGCGAGCTGATTCAGGCGCGCCTCGCCGGCGTCGGTCAGGGACGCGTCGCCGGTGTGGAACAGGAGTTCGAACGACACGTACTCCGACGCCAGACGCCGATACCGCATCATCGCCGTGCGCGTGTCCCGCAATGCATCTGACAACGATTGCGTCTCGACATTGAAGTCGGTGAGTTCGGCCGACATCGTATCGATCTCATCCTGTGCGGCGGCGAACCTGTCGACGCTGTCGTCACGCTCGTCGGCCTTCGCGATGTTGCCGGCGAGCCACGCGCCCGTCAGGCCGCCGAGCAGGTACCCGACAGGTCCGCCGAGCACGGCGCCGGTGACGGCGGTGCCGACAATTACGACGCTCTGCTTCGCCACGCTCTGCGGCGTTTCCGCAGGCGGCGTCTCCGCCCGGGCGGCGCCGGCGGCGATCAATGTGGCCAGGGTGATGGCCATGACTGAATGTTTCATCGATTGACTCCTCGATTGCTGATCCGATTGACGGAGATCAGTAAAACCGCGGTTTCTGTCGACACGACAGGCGAGTTGCGGCAATCCGGTGATCAATCGTGCCGAAAAATGACCGCCACAATTCGCCCGAATTGGTCACCGGCACGCCCTTCCTCGTACCCACTGCTGCCAGTTCGGCGGCGCCTAATCGATCTGTAACTCACAGGAGCCGAGAACATGCGCCGACTTGCACACCAAACCGACAGGCAGAATCGCTTTCGAACGTTCGCTCAGTGTATTGCGCTGCTGCTCGTGGCGGCGCTGGTCAGTGTCGAGCCGCTGGAAGCCTCCGCTAACATTTCAGGCCAGGTGACGATGAACGAGGTCACCGCCGGGGAAATCCTGTTCGAAACCGCGACGCCGGGCAGATACCTGCCGGCCATACAACTGGATTCGCAAGCCCACATCACCGTCAGCGGGTTCGTCGCGACGGTCGAGGTCGCGCAGCGCTTCCGGAACGCCACACGCGACTGGGCCGAAGGCGTCTATGTATTCCCGCTACCGGACACGGCAGCCGTGAACGCGATGGAGTTGCGCATCGGCGAACGCGTCATCGTCGGCGAGATCCGGGAGAAGCAGCAGGCTCGCCGCGAATACCAGCAGGCGAAACGCGAGGGCCGCAAGGCCGGTCTCGTCGAACAGCGCCGGCCGAACATGTTTACGACCGCTGTCGCGAATATCGCACCGGGCCAGGAGATCGAGGTCCGCCTGACCTACGTCGAGAGGGTTGCGTATGACGGCGGGCGCTTCAGCCTGCGTTTCCCGATGACCATCACGCCACGCTATCTACCGGGCGCGCCGCGACCGGCCGGGGAAGAACCGATCGCCGCCGCGCCGGGCTCCGGCTGGGCCATGAACACGGACCAGGTCCCGGATGCGGCGGAAATCACACCCTATCTCGATCCCCGCCGACCGACCGGCGCTGCACCGATCAACCCGATCGAACTGACCGTTGCTCTGGATCCGGGCCTGCCGTTGGCGGAAATTTCCAGCGCCTATCATGACATCCACGTCACGCGTCAAGGCGATCTGTACGAAGTCTCGCTGACGGCGGGCCGCGTACCGATGGATCGCGACTTCGAACTCGTCTGGCAACCCGCCGTTGGCAACGAACCGACGGCGGCGCTGTTTACGCAGGAACTCGACGGTCACGTTTACGCGCTGGCAATGATCCTGCCGCCCATGCAGCAGGCCGCCGCAGCGCGACTGTCGCGGGAGACTGTGTTCATCATCGACACGTCGGGTTCGATGGGCGGCGAGCCGATCCGCCAGGCGCGCGCCGCGCTCGAACTCGCGTTATCGCGGTTGGCACCCGGCGATCGTTTCGACGTCATCGCGTTCAACGACAGGCCGACCTCGCTGTTCGGCGGCAGCAGGCCAGCCGACGAGAACTCGCTCGCGGAAGCACGAAGATTCGTCAAACGCCTGAGTGCCGGTGGCGGGACCGAGATGATGTCGGCGCTGAACCTGGCATTCGCGGGCGATCCGGAAAGCTCCACCGGACTCCTGCGCCAGGTGGTGTTCATCACCGACGGCGCCGTCGGCAACGAGGAGGCGCTGTTCACGGCGATCTCCGACGGTCTGTCCGACCGACGCCTGTTTACCGTCGGCATTGGTTCCGCGCCGAACAGCCACTTCATGCGCAAGGCCGCGCAGTTCGGCCGCGGGACATTCACCTATATCGGCAAGCCGACGGAAGTCGAACAGAAGATGGATGAGCTGTTCGCGCGACTCGAGAGACCGATGCTGCGCAATGTCGTACTCGACTGGCCGGATGCTAAAGCGCTCGTCGAACCGGATCCGATTCCGGATCTGTACGCTGGGCAACCGATCATCGTCACGGCTCGACTCGATCGCCCGGGCGGCGAACTCCGGGCGGCCGGCGAAACGAGTCACGGTCCGTGGGAACGGACGCTGACGCTAAGAACCGCTGCGGGCCACTCAGGCATTGCATCGGTCTGGGCTCGGGATCGAATCGCCGGGATCGAGGATCGGATCGCCCTCGAAGGCGAAAACGAGCGCTTGCGAAAGCAGATACTGGACCTCGCGCTGAGCCATAAACTCGTCAGCCGATTCACCAGCTTCTTAGCGATCGAGAAGATAGTCAGTCGTCCGAAGGGAATGCCCGACAAGTCGCACAACGTGCCGAATCTGCGTCCGGCCGGACAGTCGCCGCAGCCGTTCGCCTACCCCCAGACGGCCACCAGCGCGACCGAAGCATTCTGGCTCGGCCTGCTCGGGATGATCGCGGCGCTGCTCCTGTGGCTGCGCGTCTATACCCTGCCGCAGGGCGATGCGCAGGGACGCGAAAGTTGAAGCATTTCCTGAAACTGTCTTTGCTCGCGGCGCTCGGCTTCAGCACCTGGCAGTGGGGTCAGGCCACGACCGTGCACGCCAAGGCATGGCTCGCGCCGATCCTGATCGCACGCGCCTGGGCCGACAGCCAGGTCCAGGATGTCGATGTTAAACCCTGGCCCTGGGCCGACACCTGGCCCGTTGCAAAACTGACGGTACCGGTGCTGGGCATCGAGCAATATGTGCTCGCCGGGGCGAACGGCGCCGCCCTGCCCTTCGGTCCCGGGCATCTGTCGGGCACGTCGTTACCGGGACAGCGCGGCACAATTGTGATTGCCGGCCACCGGGATACGCACTTCGAATTCGCCGAGAGCCTACAACCGGGAACGAAAATCATCCTTGAGTCCCGCGACCGACGGCGCTCATTCTACCGGGTCATGCACAAGCATATCGTCGATGCACGCACGCAGAATCTGGACGTCGATGACAATCAGGACAGCTTGATACTGGTCACCTGCGAACCGACGAGCACGTTCTCGGCGCGCGGCCCCTATCGACTCGTCGTATACGCCGCCGCTACATAGCCTGCAGGAACATCCGTGACAGAAGCGCCAAGCCGACAATCGACGCGCCGGCGACATGCAATCGGCGGTTCTTCGAAACGACCAGCACGATGAAAAATATACCGATACACGCCGTCAGGTAAGTCGCATAGGTGATCGTCGCAAAGACCACGTCCAGACCGATAACCCAGAGCTGGACCAGCGCGAGCAGTGCGAAAAATCGGCCGCTCAGGTCGAAGTAAAATTCGTCGAGCATTACATCGCCTTGAGCATCGGGCGCAGCAATGAGCAGATTGGTGGCGAATAGCAGGACAACGGGCCCCGCGATAAAGGCGAGGAAAGTAAGAAAGCTCCATCCTTCGATATCGAGTAACGCCGTGGTTTCCCAGAAGAAGCTGAAATAGCTGACAAGCAGCAGCAAGATCCACGCGGTATGGATCGGGGCCGTCTTGCGCTGACCTCCGACGATTTCGGATAGCGCCATGAGCGCGGTGATGAGGCCGGTCGCAACGATCGTGACGTACATAATTGCGACAAGCAGGGTAGTCGGGTTGTCCATCGATCAGCCCCCATTCTGACTATGATGCTAATGGCCACCGAAGCGACTCGTTGACAACAGTCTACACCTCGAGCGAACGACCGAGCACCACATGCCACCGCAAATGGCGCGTAGCTGCCTGATCGCTGCGGTGTCCGCTAAACCGGAGCCACATCAGAAAGCAGACGTAAATTCGTGGCCAGGATCAGCCTGTCAGGCGTCGCCTAGCGGCCACCAGCGGGCATTTCTCTTCCGCGATCGAATCTGTAACATATTCGCCGTGCGGACCGACGTCGCTGACAACCATCAGCGTACAATAGCCGCATACGTCTCCCGACCTTCGGCCTCGCTGCTGCTCAAATTTGCGTTTTGGAAATGGACCGGACCTTGCGACAGAAGATCGACATGGACCTGATTAAGTTCGTCGTGCCGACGCCGGTCGCATCACCCGGAATGACCGTGCGTGAAGTATTCGAAGCGTGCGCGCAGGCCGACGTTCCAGGTATTCCGTTCAGGAATGCCGCAGGCAGAATTGTTGGAAAAGCCTCGATCCGGCACATACTGAGGGAGACCTGCATTCCCAGCTTCATGATTGACAACGCGCGGGTTCTCGGCGACGAACTCAACGGACTAAGGGTTCCGGAAATCCGTGCGCGCCGGATTCTCGACATGACACTGGATGAGTTCGTCCTGCCGCGCATGGCCGTCATCACGCCGCTATCTCCGATATCGAAGGCACTCGCCGTGATGGAGCATCACGATACGACGTACCTGTTCGTGATCGATAAGGATAATAAATACCATGGCACCGTCAGCATCATGAAGGTCGCGAGTCGCATCCTGGAACTATATCCCTGACGTTCATGGAACATTCTGGCGACGCATTTTCCATGTGGGTGGCGGGCTCTATCCTGCTCGCCGCCTACGTGTTGATATTCAGCGAACTCATTCATCGGACGTACGCCGCAATTACTGGCGCAGTGGTCATGGTCTGCGCTGGGACCTGGTTTGGTTTCTACAGCCAGGAGGCGGCGATCCTGTCAATCGACTCGAACACGATCCTGCTGCTGCTGGGGATGATGATGCTCGTTGGCCTGCTGCGACCCACCGGCGCTTTCGAATACCTGGCGATACGGCTGGCGAAGCTGTCTGGTGGAGGCCCGCGTCGCCTTCTGGTCTATCTGTGCATAACGGTCAGCGTATTGAGTATGCTGCTGGACAATGTCACGACGGTAATCATTTTTGCGCCGTTGACGGTACTGGTCACGCGCCTACTCAACCTCAACCCCGCGCCATACCTCATCGGTGAAGCGATGATGTCCAACGTCGGCGGCGCCATGACGCTCGTCGGTGACCCACCGAACATCATGATTGGCAGTGCCGCCAATATCGATTTTGTCACGTTCCTGATCAACATGGCGCCGCTGGTCGGGCCGGCATGGATCGGCACCATGGCGCTGCTGCTGGTGCTGTATCGCAAGGACATCCGGCCCCGCAGCGGCGACATCGTCCAGATCGACCTGGACGAAACCAAGGCCATCCGCGACCCGGTGCGGCTCCGCCGAACGCTGCTGGCGCTGGGCGTCGTGATCGTGCTGTTCTTCCTGCACGACCGGCTGGGATACTACCCGGCCCTGGTCAGCTTTATCGGCCTGTCGCTCGGATTACTATTGGTTCGACCAGATCCGGAGAAGTTTACCGAAGGCGTGGACTGGTCAGTGCTGCTGTTCTTCACCGCACTGTTCGTCATGGTCGGCGGCGTCGAAGCGTCCGGGCTACTCGACCTTGCGGGTGGACTGGTCGCTCGGCTGGCGCAGCAGCCCGGCATGTTCCTGATGACCGCATTGATGCTGATGTGGATCGCAGCCGTAATTAGCGCCATCGTCGACAATATTCCATTCACGGTCACCATGATTCCGATCGTGAGCGCGCTCAGCCTTAAGGGAATCGACGTGTATCCGCTGTGGTGGGCCCTCGCGATCGGTGTGGGCCTGGGCGGCAACGGCACTCATCTGGGCGCGACGGCGAACATCATCTGCGTTGCCGAGGCCGAACGCAGCGGACTGCCCGACGCCCGAATCACCCCCGCCAAATGGTTCCGGACCGGGCTGCCCGTCGTATTCATCGGGCTGCTGCTCGCCAGCGCCACCTACATTGCGATCTACTCCCACCTGCTGTAGCAGAAGATACTCCTGCCAAGATCGCATCATCCACGGCTGCGCCGCGCACCTTCGTCGCGGCGACTTCGCGCCCTGCGTCGCGCCGGTACCCGTCGCGTTCGAAGAATTGGGCCGCCCGCGCCGGGTCGCCCGCCGCCTGCAGATCACGACCAGAAGCGGTCACCCTCCGAAAGAGAATCAGCTGCGGATTCACGATGTCTTGACTATCTGGCCCCAGGAACAGCTAGGCCGTTGCCAAGCCTCGTGACTGAGAGGCAACCGCATCTTGCCGGAAGAAGTGAAAATAGCTGATAAATGCGATGGCGACGTAAGCAATCGTTTTGGGGATCATGAACATGCCCAGGACCGGGAGCCTCTGGACGAAGAAAATGACTGGCATATAGAAAGCGTAGGAAGCAAGGATCAGCAGCCCGACCCATCTGAAAACCTTATCCTTCGAGGCCGACGCGTCTCGAAGGATGAGGTACGCGATG
>CAZISL010000044.1:0-11801 GCA_964541975.1 uncultured Chromatiaceae bacterium
AGTTTTCTTCTGTTGCTCTTCGGAATACTCCTCACCCGTCGGGTGCACCGCATTCCAGATCTGACCCATGCGATAGCAGCCCACATTGCGCTCACCCGTCTCGGGGTCGTGGGTGATACCTACCGCGCCGGTAATATAAGAAGCATCTTCCTTGCCGAACCAGACATGCGGCAATTGCTTGTCGAGCGAAATATCGTCTTTGTTAATGACGACGTCCTTGCAGGGAGCCTCGTCACGGTCGACGACCACGGGGTCGATCCACGATGCGGGGTTTCCGAGGACACCCGCGTGCTTTTGCTTGCTCGCCAGCGGATCGCGCTCTTCGATCATCATCCCGGTGCGCTCGCGCGTGCCGAACGGGTTGAAAATGACCGGGATGTCGGGCGTGTTGTAGCCCTCCAGGTTGTTCAGCATCAGTGCCGGGCCATCGTTCTGGCACAGCAGCCGCATCAGTGCCTGCAGTTCGTTGTCGCCATGGGCGACCTTGATCGGCACCTCGCAGTCCTTGAGCTGGCCGTCCTTCCGCAGAACATCCAGAAACTCGCGCATATCCTTGTACGGCATGCAGTTCTCTCCCCTGCTATTGATTTTTGTCACTTTGTTTCCGCCTGACGCGGGCAACAAAAGATAGCACACCAACACCCGCGCGGAGCGCTATAATCGGCCGCCGAATCAAGGCGCGGGCCGCCCGGCCCGGATACCGACGGCGCGAGCCGACTTGCACAGGAAAGAAGAAATGTCCGATACCGATATCAAGGGGAAGGTCGCCATCATCACCGGGTCCGCGACGGGCGTCGGCGCATCGGCTGCCATCATACTCGCGGAGCGCGGCTGCAACGTCGTGATCAACTACACGCGCAGCAAGGACGAAGCCGAGGAGACGGCTGAGATCTGCCGCGGCAAGGGCGCCGAAGCCATCACCGTCCAGGCGGACGTATCCGAAGACTCGGACTGCAAGCGCATGGCCCAGGCCGCCATCGACGAATGGGGCCGGATCGACTTTCTGATCAATAACGCGGCGCGTACGAAGTTCAACCCTTACCCGAACTTCGACGGCATAGACAAAGACGACTTCCTGAATATCTATGCCGTCAACGTCGTCGGTGCCTACCAGATGATTCGGGCCGTCGAGCCGCACATGCGCAAGCTCGGCAGGGGCGCGATCGTCAACGATTCGTCAATCGGCGGCGTGACCGGAATCGCGTCGTCGATTCCCTACGCAGCATCGAAAGCCGCGCTTAACCTGATGACGAAGTCACTGGCGCACGTGCTGGGGCCGGAGATCCGCATCAACGCGGTCGTGCCGGGCATGATTCAGACCCGCTGGCTGAAGGGTGGTCTCGGTGACGATGCGTACGAGGCCATGCTGGAGAAGACCGCCGAGTCGCTGCCGCTGAAGGAAGTAGCAACGGCGGAAGACATCGCGGAGACGCTGGTCTGGTTCCTCGTCGGCGCGGGGTCAAGGCTCGTCACCGGCGAGACGCTGATCGTCGACAGCGGCATTCACCTTGGGCCGCTGCCACCCTACGCGAGCGGCAAAGAGCAATAGCCCGAACCATCACTTACACGCACACATAAGAAAACCCCGCTCGAGAGAGCGGGGTTCTACTTGTTCTCTTGAACGAATCCTCAGGCGGACCGACGGCGCCTGGTGAATCCGACGCCCACCAAACCGATGCCGAACAGGGCCAGCGTGCCGGGTTCCGGCAGGCTCGTGGGTGAATCGCCCGGGACGGCGACGTCGTTACGTGCACCATTAGCCCCGGTCCGCTGGAAACGCGCCAGGAAACCGACCGGGGTGTGACCGCCCTGCCCGTCGTTTTCATCTGCGGATAATTCACCCAGGAAGCTGAAGACGTCGAGCGCATCGAGGCCGCTGCCCGAAAAGCCGAACGAGAACGTGGCGACGTTGTCCGGGGCTAACCGACCGATTCCGTTGTTCGGGTTTCCATTGTTGCAGTTCCCGAGGTTATTGCCTTCCGCGACGCAAATGTCGAAAACGCCGAACTGCTGCGGTGTGCCGATCTCACCCGGATCCAGCAGGGAGTCCCAGCCGGGTGCGCCGACGAACGAGAAAGTATCGAGCGATGCGATCGCATCGGGTGAATTGAAGGCGAACGCCGTGATGATCGGATCGTACATCGCCGATGTATTTGTGACCGTTACGTCGAGATTCAGCGTCGTCGTCGTGGCACTGATGATGTCGAATTGCACCAGCGCCGTGTTATTGGCATCGAGGTTGTCGACCACCGTGAACGGGTTCGTCGTGATGGACATCGCCGACGCCATCTGACAGAAAAATAGTAGAAACGATGCGATGACTGTCGATTTGCAGAGACGTGAATTCATCATTTTTCTAGTTCTTGTTATCGGTGGGGATATATCCACACCCGGTTGCGGCCGGCGACGTCAACGGCGACTTATTCTTTGTTGCTTTACATATTCCCGCGAATCTCTAGAGAGACGATTCGATAGGAACTAAGCCACAGCCTACAGACCGGACCGGACCCGCGATGTGACGGGCGTCACAATTGAGAGAATGGGCGCAGCCGCCCTTGATCTGAACCTATCGGTACTTTCGAACGGCGCGCTGCATGTCTTCGATACCGGTGTCGGCAATTGGCACGTCTTCGACTTCGATGTCGAAGGTCGCGCAGAACTGACTGACCATCGTGTAGACGCCGATCACGATCGTCATCTCGATCATCTCGGCCGGTGACATGAACGCCGAGACGGCGTCGAAGGCTTCCTGCGATGCGCCGCCGTCGCGAACGACCTCGTCGACGAAGCGCAATACGTCGCGTTCCTCGGGCGTGAAGGCATCCTGCGGCTGCCCGGGTACCAACGCCGCGACCTTGGCCTCGTCCATCTCGATCAGTTTCGCGACCCGCAAATGGTTGACGACCTCGTACTCGCTATCGCGCAGATAGCCGGTGCGCAGAATAACGATCTCGCGCATCTCGTCGCTCAGGAGGCCGTCGTTCAGGTAGGCGCTGGAAAACGCCGTCATCGGCCGAAACACGCACGGGCTGCCAGCCAGCATGCGCCAGACGTTGAGCTGCGGCAGGTCGGCGAGAAACTCACGGTCCTCGGTTGCCAGCGACTCGGGATCAGGATACGGAATACGCGCCATCGGTGAATTCCTCGGTAGTTCCAGTCAGTGCGCCGCCGGCAGCCCGATGCCGGCCAGGCGCACGCCGATCTCGTCCAGCGACTCGGGGTCATCAATCGTCGCGGGAACCTTGTACTCGTCGCCATCGGCCATCCGACGCAGCGTGCCGCGCAGGACCTTGCCCGAGCGCGTCTTGGGCAGTCGCTCGACGACGAGCGCCCGTTTGAAAGCGGCGACCGGCCCGATGCGTGAACGAACGAGCTCGACGCTCTCCGCAACGACCGCGTCCGGATCGCGTTCCGCGCCCGCCTTCAGACACAGAAAACCCAGCGGTATGTGTCCTTTCAGCGCGTCGCGGATGCCGGTGACCGCGCACTCCGCAACGTCGGGATGCGTTGCCAGCACCTCCTCGATCGCGCCCGTCGACAGGCGATGGCCGGCGACGTTGATGACATCGTCCGTCCGGCTCATGACAAACACGTAGCCCTCTTCATCGATAAAACCGGCGTCACCTGTTTCGTAGTAACCCGGATAGTTCGCGAGGTAGGCCTCGCGAAATCTTTCCTCGGCGTTCCACAAGGTCGGCGCGAATCCCGGGGGCATCGGCAGCTTGCAGACGATCGCGCCGGGCTCACCCTCTTCCGGCTCATGTCCACCCTCGTTGATGATGCGAACGTCCCAACCTGGCATCGGCCGACCGGCGGACCCTGCCCGCACCGGAAACGCGCCCAGGCCAACCGTATTACCGGCAATGGCCCAGCCAGTTTCGGTCTGCCACCAGTGATCGATGACGGGCACGCCCAGCTGGCGTTCCGTCCAGTGCAGCGTCTCCGGGTCGCAACGTTCTCCCGCGAGGAACTGGGTCGCGAACTTCGACAAGTCGTGCTGATGCAGCAACGCGCCATCGGGATCCGCGCGGCGAATGGCGCGCATCGCGGTCGGCGCCGTGAACATCGCCTTGACGCCGTACTCGGCGATAACGCGCCAGAACACGCCGGCATCGGGCGTACCAACGGGTTTCCCCTCGAACATGACGGTCGTGCAACCGCGCAGCAATGGCCCGTAGACGATATACGAATGACCGACCACCCAGCCGATGTCTGATGCGGCCCAGAACACGTCGCCCGCGTCGACCCCGTAGATCGCCTTCATCGACCAGTGCAGAGCGACGGCATGACCGCCGTTATCGCGCACGATGCCCTTCGGCTCACCGGTCGTGCCCGACGTATAGAGAATGTACAGCGGATCGGTCGCCGCTACCGAAACACACGCGTGGGGCGTGGCGGCACCGACGGTTTCCACCCAGTCGTGGTCGCGTTCCTGCATGTCGGCCACCAGCTGCTCGCGCTGCAGGACGATGCACGCATCGGGTTTGTGGCTGGCCATGTCGATCGCGTCGTCGAGCAGCGGCTTGTATGCCACGATGCGGCCAGGCTCGAGGCCGCAACTGGCCGACAGTATGGCCTTCGGCGCGGCATCATCGATGCGGGTGGCCAGTTCGTTCGCCGCGAATCCGCCGAACACGACCGAATGGATCGCGCCGAGGCGCGCGCATCCGAGCATCGCGATCGCGGCCTCGGGAATCATCGGCATGTAGATGACGACCCGGTCGCCCTTCCCGACCCCGAGCTCTGCGAGTGCGCCGGCGAGTCTCGCCGTCTCGTTCTGCAGCCCCGCAAACGTCAGCGTCCGCGCCGTCCCGGTCATGACGCTGTCGAAGATCAATGCCGGTGCGTCGCCGCGACCCGCCTCGACGTGCCGGTCGACGGCGTTGTAACAGGTATTCAGGCGCGCGCCGGCAAACCATCGATAGAAAGGCGCACCGGAATCGTCGAGCACGCGGTCCCATGGCTGATCCCAGTCGACCCCCCGCGCCGCCTCAGCCCAGAAATCCTCCGGCTCGTCCAGAGACCTGCGATAAGCCGATTCATAGTCAGTCGTCATTTTCTTCTGTTTGCTCTCCTATCGACGATATGGACCATACCAAACAACAGGGGCCCTGACGGGCCCCTGGAGTTACGCGTTGCGGACTGCGCTACGGAGCAGCGCACCAGTTGCCGGTCCGTTGCAGGCAATCGAAATTGTCGTAGACGCTCTGCTCGGCGAAGGGACCCGTACCGGCGGGTGGAGTGGGACCAAACGGGGACGCCGGAGAAAACCTTATGTGACCCCGGAAAAGCGGAAAGTCGCTAAAGTCCTGAAATACCAACAGCACGGTAGGCGGTTGAAACTCGATGTGCGTCGGGTATCCCTGGATGATGTCCTGGCCCTGCACGAAGATATTGCCCTGATCGGGCGCCTCGTGCACCGGGCACAGAATGTAGCGCGGACCATCCGCACCACCGGGCAAGCCATCGGCGCCGAGACGGTAGCGGATCGATACGAGGCCGCGCTCGGTCAACCCAAAAATGTCATCGCCGGTATAGATCAACGGATAACCCAGGTTTTGTGAACTGATGCCGTTCGCCGCGACCATGTCGTGCATAAACAAACAATCCTCGTCAGCGTAGTTCATGCGACAGGCCGAGGCCTTCTCCGTGAACTGGATGAACCCGATTCGCCACAGACCAAGAGGATTGTCCGTGAAGTACGCGCCCTTCGCGTTCATGATCTTCGTCTGCGTGCCGACGGCGAAACCGCCCGCGAACGGATCCGTGAAGATCGGCGCCGGGAAATAATCGAAGTTCGGCGGCATGCCGGTGGGTTCAAATTGCTGGACGACTTCATAAATCACGAAATGTTCTGCGATTTCGAATGCTCGACGGCCGGCCTCGTCGGGTGTGAACGCATCCTGATCCATCTGCCCATTCGTCGTGAAGTAACACGGTGTGCCATCGTAAAAATGGCAGCCCTCGTAACGCGTACGACGTTTGTGCGTATGGAAATCGTCGCAGGGTATGGGCGTAACACCGTCGCCCTCGAAATCCGCCGTCCATGGGGCGTTGCCGGCCGTCGGATCGTCCGGTATCGGCCCGCCGAACGTGGTCAGAATCTTGGTCGGGTCCACGCCGTTGGCCTCCATGAAGTCGTGATCGACCTCGTACGGCACGCAGCGATCGTTGAACTCGAACGGCGGCGGCGTGCTCTGGGCGAACCCCACCACCGGCAGGACGATGAGCGACAGCAGTACCAGCCCGGCCAAGACTCCCCTGCGTCCTGTGGCATGTGCAATTTCTTGATCGTTTTTCATTTTCTCATTCTCCCTACGGACCTTCTCCTGGCATCAGATGCGGGCCAAAGTCGTTCCGTTGGTCTGTTCAATCCAAAAAGTTCTCTTGATCGATACATGGCGCGTAGTTCGCCGGCCTGCCGCCGGCCCCGACGGCCTGGATCAACTCGAGCTGATCCTTGGATTGCCCCCTGTTCTTCTTGTCCTCGGTCACGTAACCACCATAGCCGCGCGCGCCGTTGGCGATGCGGATCGCCGGATGATCGAACGGCGCCATTTCGCAGGCCACTCGTTCATCCGTCAGCGACTCCAGGAATGCCACAAGGTTATCCAAATCCGTCGGCGTGAGCCCGAGCGGATGGATGTTCGGTGACAGGTTGCCGACATTGTCGAGCGCGAAGTCACCGCCTCGGTTGTAGAACTCGACGACCTGATGCAACGTTAGCTGCCCGCCGTTATGGAAGTACGGAGCGGTCAGAGTGACGTTACGTAAGATCGGAGTCTTGAAGGCGCCGTCGATACCCGTCGCCATGTTCGTTATTGCATCGAAGTTCGCCACGTTCGGAATGAAGAACGGCGGTACTCCGAACGGGTCGTAAGCAGGTACGGCTTCGTCGCCACGGCCTTTGCCCCGCCCTGGCGGGAAGAACACTGGCCCGTTGATGAATTCAGATTGTTCGAACCAGAAGAAGCCGGCGTCTACACAGGTAGCCTGATCCGCCGTGTCAAACGGCGGCGGCGCAGGCGGGAATGGAGGCGCGGGCGAAACTGCGCAATAATCGGCCGCCGTGTTGGGCTGAAGCCGGTGCGTCAGCCATGCGTGGCCGTCGAAGCCTCCCGGGAAGAACACCGAGTCACCGTCCCAGTTAAACGGCTCGACCACGCGGGCGAAATTCAGGCTACGGATCGCCTCGGTATCCGGCGCCTGCGTCCCGAGCAGCTCGTTGAGCCACTGCTGCGTGATTGACAGCGGATTGCCGAAATCATCGACGCCACCCACGCCAGGATCGTCCGCCGTCGGCCGGACGCCGATGTTGTAGAACGCCGTGTCGTACACCGTCGGACCACTCAGCACGAAATCGCCATCGATCGCGCCCGATGCGATCGATGGAGCGTAGACGGCCGGTATCGGGTAGCAGACCGGGCACGGCGCCGGAAGACCACCGAAGATGACCGGCAGAATCTCCGCCGTATCGTTGTCCGGCCCGCCGTCGACAATGCGGATCTCCAGCTGGCTAATCGGTGGGCCGGGGATAAACGGTACGCAACCGGACACCCGCACGACCGCGTCCTTCGTACTGTAGTCGGCATAATCGGACGGCCCCGGCGGCTCCGGCGGAACTCCCGAGTCTGGAATCGGCGGAGGTTGCGTGCGGTCCTGGTTCATCAGGAACGACTCGACCGTGCACTGCACACCGTTGAGCGTCAGGTTACCGCCGACCGCCGCTCGATATGTTGTCGGCAACTCGCGAGATCCGGCGGTCCCGGCCAGCGACATCCCGCCAACCGTGCCGTCGCCGGACACACGGAAGCGAAACAGGTTCTCGGTGAACGTCACACCGTCACCCATGCGCATGCGCTCTACCAGCTGCTCCTTCTCCGGGAACTCGCCGGACTCTGCCTCTTCCGTGAACGGGAACGTGGCGGTCGAGAATGCCGGACCCTGGTGGCAGGTGCTGCAGTTACCGCGCCGGCCAATCGTGTTGGTAAAGAACAGATCCATGCCGAGCATCTGCTCTTCCGTCAGGATGCCCTGCGTGTTGTCGACCGTCGGCGAACGATCTTCGCCCGCGGCCTCGGCCCATTGATCGTACGGCGCGTCGTCGGAGATCAGCGTGCGCTCGTACGCCTGGATCGCGAGGCCCCAGATCAGCGAGAAGTTCGCTTCCATCAGCGTGTACTCGTCGGTACTGGACGGAGCACCCGAGCCGATCTCGTTCTTATCGCCATCGAAAAGTTTGTCGGAATTCCAGAAGCGATCGGAAATCGCCGCCTCGATCAGCTGCGCGTACGGAATTCCGCTGTTACCCGGCCCGTCGAGCCCGGTCTTCGGATGAGCAGACATCGCACCGAGCACGCTGTCGTTCGGATGGACGCGCTGATCGTCCAGCGCATCCAGGCTGACCATCTTCTTGCCGATTTTCATAAAGTTGCGGCGCGCCAGGTCGCCGGGACTGCAGGACATCTCGAAATCGCTCGCCGGTGGCCCGACCGACTGCGACGCGAGGCTGGAATTCTGGAATGCCACCTGGATCGGCACGGCATCTTCGCCGTCCATCTCGATGACACGGGCCGCGGCGTTGCGCCGCCCGAACGGATCGACACCGTTGAAGATGTTGTTCGCGCGCCCATCCCAGAAATTCCGGTGATTGAAAGCCGCGTTGATGACGGTCGGAGTGTTGCGCGGTTCTACGCGCCGCACGTTGATCTCGTTCAGGTGGAAACCGAATGGGTCCGGACTAACGATCGTGCAGTCGTCGAACGGATCGCCCGGAACCACGTCGTTGAACGTCGCGGCAAACGTACCCTGGGAAGACACGACATCATTGGTGTCCATCGGGAAGTCGGCCGAGTTGAGCGTATAGTTCGGGCCGCCACCACCGGACGGCGTCGGATCGAATACCGTATCGCCGGCCTTGATTCCCGGGCTGAGCTGATTCGTATCCCGGGCGTCGGCGCCGGCATGATAGTGGCACGTCGCGCAGGCGACGCCGTTGCTGCCGACCTGCGTGTCCCAGTAAAAGGCCTTGCCCAGCAGTATGGCCGCGGCCTCGTTCTTGATGAACCCGTTGGCCCCGTCGCCCGTCCCCTCATCCACGACCGGAAGGCCGGATTCAAGTTCGACGACCGTCGGCAGCGCGAGGTCTTTCATTGATGGTGGCGGGTCTGTCGGAGTTTCCAGGAACTGCGCTGCAGTAGGTTGTGCGAGTAGCGCGGCCAGTAACCATACGACGAGCGCGTAGGACGACTTCATGATGTATCTCCCTCATGACCGTCCCTGGCTCTCAGCTCCCGCCGGGGTCCCCGGCGGCCAATTTTTTTACCCGGCGCGTATCAGATCACCGAGAAATCTTGTCCTAACGTTGATAGCAATTGCGGCGCGCTGTCGCAAGGCAAGAACCGTGGCGCGGGATTTCGGCTTGCCGAGAGACCGATTTGAAGTTCCCGGTCCAAGTCACTGGCAAAAGGAAAATTGTTGGCAACGCTAAACGATAGGCGCTCGCGGATAGTCGAGTAATTACTCGCTGCCAATTTCAAATTGGTTCAACGAGCGGACAAATTACCAACATGTGAGCGACAGTCTGTTTTTGCTTAAAGTCCCTAAAACGCGCGTATCAGTACCCGCGCCCGTGACGCGGGTGAATAGCCTCAACGGCGCATCGGAATATCAGGCTAATCGTCCTTTACTGTGACAATGATCTTGCCGACCGCCCGCTCCGTCTCGCTGCGTTCGTGCGCGCCACGGATGTCGTCCAGCGAGAACTGGCTGTCGATGACGGGCTTCAACTCCCCACTCTCGACCCATTCCGACAGCAAATCCAGATCCTCGGCGCGGGGCGTCCAGGCGACGAAATAGCCCTTGCCGGCTTCGCGATGCGTTTGCCCCGGGATGAAAAATTCGATCCCGGGAACCGGCACCAGCGTCATATACACGCCGCCTTCGCTCAGCGCCGGCAATGCAGCGGCAAGCTCCAGGACGCCGACGGCATCGTAGATGACATCGTACTCGTGCCCTTCTTTGAGAACCTGCTCGGTCGTGTAGTCGATAACCTCGTCGGCGCCTAGTTCGCGCACCAAGCCGATATTACGGCCACTGCAGACGCCCGTGACGTGCGCCCCCATGGCCTTGGCAATCTGGATGGCGAATACGCCGACGCCGCCCGACGCGCCGACCAGCAGGATTCGATCGCCTGCCATCACGCGACCGCAATCCCTGAGACCGTACAAAGGGGTCAGCGCGGCCAACGGCATGCCCGCGGCTTCCTTGTGGCTCAGTCGCGACGGCTTTATCGCGACGGTGGACGGATTCAGCGCAACGTGCTCCGCATAGCATTTGCCGGCGCCGTTATCCGAACGCGCGTAGACCTCATCACCCACCGCGAAACCGTCCACGGACTCACCGACCTCGGTGACGACGCCGGAAGCATCCAGACCGAGCACCATCGGGAATTCCTCGCCGTAGCGGGCGGCCATCATGCCCTCGCGGATCTTCCAGTCGATGGGATTGACGCTCGCCGCGTGCACCTCCACGAGGATCTGCTCCGGGGTTATCTCCGGCTTCGGAATATCGCGTATTTCAAGATTGGACACCGGACCAAATGCGTCGATTACAGCGGCTTTCATCAGTCGGCCCCCTTGGGAATTGGTTGTCTGTTCACGATAAATCGAACTCGGCCTTGTATCCAAACCAGCGCCTGTTGTCGATCAACCGGATCCAGGTCGGCTTCAGGCAATACATATTCGCGGCCTTCAGTCGCTCGGCGATCGTTCGCTCGTTGTCGTCCTTTGGCGCCTCGAACAACGCTTTCACATCGCGAAACTTGCCCAGGTAATACCGCAGGGCGTTCATGCGTTCCAGGCCCGACGTGACCGTGACTCGGCCCTCGACCTGCAACCCTCTGACTTCGGTCCAGAGCGCACAGTCCGCATTGATGGCGGCGACGGCAATATCCGACTCTTGTATATGGCGCGCATGGCGCGTGCGGTAATCGGAAACGAAATAGATATTCAGGTGTTTGTCGCTGGCGAAAAACAGGCTGGCGTTCCAGGGCTTGCCGTCGTGGCAGGTGGCGAGGCTAATTGTGTTGTACGACTCGAGCAGATCCCGAACCGCGGAGCGATCTTCTTCCTGCATCATTTATCGCTGCGGTTACCGGCGCCCTGCCAGCGCTTCACGAGGCCGCTGTCGACGCCGAAGAGATCGATCAGACGACCGACCGTATGGTTGACGATATCGTCGACCGACTGCGGATCGTTATAGAAGGCCGGCATCGGCGGTACTATGACCGCTCCCATCTGCGCAGCTTCGTACATCAATCGACAATGCCCGACGTGCAACGGCGTTTCGCGCGGCACGATCACCAGGCGGCGCTGCTCCTTGAGCACGACATCGGCCGCGCGCACGACCAGGTTGTCGGCGTAAGAGTTCACGACGCCGGAGAGCGTCTTCATCGAGCACGGGGCGATGATCATGCCATCCGTGGCGTAGGAGCCGCTGGCGATCGTCGCGGCCAGATTCTGGTCGCTGTGCACTTCGTCCGCGAGGGCCTCAACGGCCTTGACCTGCCAGTCGGTCTCGAGCGCGACATTCAGTTTCGCGCCGTTGCTCATGACGAGATGCGTCTCGACCTCGGGCAGCGCCTTTAAAACGTCCAGCAAGCGGATCCCGTAGATCACGCCACTGGCCCCGGACATCCCGATAATCAGACGCATCGTTTCTCGAATTCCTCGCGACCGTCGCCAACACTGGCAGACCGCCCAATCATACGGAGGCAACTGACTCCAAGCCACTGCCCGCGC